>DVEF01000054.1 GCA_015295805.1 Geminocystis sp. M7585_C2015_104
GCAGAAGAGAGGGTGGGGGGAGAGAAACTGGTGTCTAAAATCAGGGTATACTTTTCTGTGGCTAGGGAATTGGCCAGGGAAAGAAGGGTTACTAAGAGAATGTCATTGGCTGTATTGGCAGTAGTTATTATGGTGTCATAGAGGATAAGACTATCAACTAGAGGAGATTTATTATCGGGGAAAAATTTCAGTTGTCTGGCATAGCCACTAAAATGAAAAACTACTACGTCTTCGCCGCTGGCTTGCTTACATAATTGTTGAAAGGCATTTAAAACATTTTCCCTAGTGGCTTGTTTGTCGGTGAGGGTAACGATGTCTTGGGGGGAAAAGCCAAAACGGTGAATTAATAATTCCCGCTGTAATTCCACATCGGTAACACTACCCCGTAATTGTTTTTCTGAGGGGTATTGATTGATACCCACCAATAGGGCCAGTTTGCGAATTTTATTGCTATTGCCATTGGTGTTAGCCGGTGTTAGGTTGGCGGCTATAGCCTCTGATGATTTTCTTTTCCAACCATAGATAGAGGCTACTGACAAACTCACCCCTTTTAGAAAACTGCGTCGCGAAATCTGACTCATGGGGAGGAATACCCGGTGGATAATACTGCTGAAGGAAAAGACAATTTCTGCCGACTTTCTGATTATAGTAGACTTACGCTCTTATTCCCCTTCTTTTTTCTCCGGGGGCTGAGGGCTCATAAGGCAGCCTGATTTGCTATAATTGGCCCGGGGGTATTTTTTTTTTGTAAAACATTTGTGTATTCAAAACCTCTGGTATTTCCACAAGCCAGTCTAAATGCCCGACTTTTCAATGAGGGTGAATGGAAATGGGGATAACTACAGTGAGGTTGAGCTATATACCCATGTATTCCAGATAACTGCTCATTAACCTCTCCCCCCACAGAATCACGGTAATACACCCCAATACTAGAAAAGGGCCAAAGGGGATGGGTTGTTGTCTTTTGATTAACTTGAGGGCAATAGCTGTGATGCCTATGATGCTACCATAGGCACAGGCAAAAAAGGCGGTTAAGACAATTCCTTGCCATCCCATCCATACACCTATCATAGCGGCCAACTTGGGATCTCCGCCACCCATTGCTGGTTTCCCTAACAGGAGACTGCCTACTATACTGATTATGTCAAATAGCCAAATGCCTACCACCCCTCCTAAAACTGCTGAGAATGAAAAGAAAGCAAAGCCACTTATTCCGTTGTCTACTAATCCCACTAATCCCTGCCAGATTAACCCCACTATCAAGCCTGACTGGGTGAGACTGTTAGGAAGTGTCATGGTATCTATGTCAATCAAGGCTAGTGGTATTAACCAGCTGATGAGGAGAAGATAGGTAAGGGTTAGCCAGGAAAAACCGAATTGATGATAGATAAGACTAAATAGGAAGGCTGTGGTTGCCTCTACTAGGGGATAGCGTGGAGAAATGGTTGCCTTACACCAACGACATTTGCCTTTTAACCATAACCAGCCAAAAATTGGTATATTCTCTGTTATACCTAGGGTATGTGAACATTTTGGACAATGGGAAGGGGGATAGATGATGGACATACCTGCTGGGATGCGATAGACTACTACATTTAAAAAACTGCCAACACATGCACCAAAGGCAAATACTATCAGTAGGATAATACCTTCTGCCATCTTTTTCCCCCTGTTGAAAATAATTCACCTCTGTTTCCAAAAAAGGCTAGTAAAATGATAAGCTCTCATTGACGGTTGGGCTATAAACAAATTTTTCCCTCTTCTAGAGGTGTATTGTGGGAATACCATGGAAAGTGGAATAAATTAAGAAACGTAAAGAGTTTATTGCCATAAACCCCCACCCCTACCCCCATATCC
>DVEF01000055.1 GCA_015295805.1 Geminocystis sp. M7585_C2015_104
ACCATCAACACTACCCGCCCGGGGTAACTGGCCACCAGCCAGGGTTAATACCGCCCCCTGCTTCCCCAAATCCAAGAAGGAGACATTGGCCGCCCAGTTGTACAGGTCAGTGGTGTCACCCCGACGTTGCACCCCTCTCCTGTCGGCACTGCGGGCCTCTGCGTGGGCGTAGCCAAACCAACCGGCCAGGTTAATCTTGTCGGTGATGCGCCAAGTGGCCTGTACCCCCACATTCTCGGAGGTAGTGGCCGCGCCGTGGAAGGGATCATCAGACCCGGCAAAGCCCCCCCTTCTCCCCACTGGCCCTCGAGCTCCGATGCCGTTGGCTACGCTTGTAGTGTAGACACTGCCTGTGCCACCGGTGAGGCTTACGGCTCCCTCGGTGAAGTAGCTATGCATGTAGGCCACAGACAAGCCGAAGTTCTTGGTGGGGTTGTAGCCCAACTGCACACCAGCGCTGTAAGTGCCATCAAATAGACCCCTTCCCCTCACAGGATCATTGGCGTTGGCCGCTAGGTAGGAGGCGGTTATGTCAAATCCACCGCCGAAGTTGTAGTTGAAGGCTATACCCGTCCTTCCTGGTTGACGATAGATAAAGGGGTTATAACGGAGGAAACGAGACAACGAACCAGTGCCACTGCTTTCCGTGTAGGGGGAGTAGGTTTTGTAGATATCTTCTATGGGCATTTCTGTCCCTACCCAGAAGGTGAGATTATCCCCCAGTTTTGTCCTGTAGAATAACCTGTCCAACGCCACATTGTTCCCCGCACTGGCCGCCGCGTTTTCAAAGTTAAGACGCGCCATGTGAGTGCCTAGGGCAACTCTCAGGTTGGGTATGTTCCCTGCTTCTAGACGGGTTCTTAACAAGTCTTTACCAGTGAAGCTGCTGTCCAGGGTTAGACGGACACGGTTGCTCATGGTGGCCTGGGAGTCTATCCTTTGTCTCCCTCCTGCATCTACCACAGTAGCTCCAAATTTTGGACGATAGAATCTCTCCCACTTGCCCTGATCAGAAGTATGATCCTGTCCTACAACCGCAATTATAGCTTCCCCCCTCAGTTTGGTGGTGGTGGAAAATTGACGGTTTTCCAGGAGAGCGACTTTGCCTTCTAGTTTGTCCACCCTGGCCCCCAGTGCTGCCAATTCAGACTGGAACTCGTTTACGAGACGGTTTAGTCTTTCCAGATCCTCATTGGAGACGCCGCCCCCCTCTGCTATTAGTCTTTCCAAAGCCTGCATACAGGCGTTCAAACCAGCAGCAAACTCATAGCGGCTGAGGGCGCGGTTACCTCTGAAGGTCCGGTCGGGATAACCTGCTATACAACCGTAGCGTTCTACTAGATTTCTTAACGCCTCGAAGGCCCAGTCGGTGGGGGATACGTCCCTCAGCTGGGACACTGAGGTAACTTGCCCCATTCCCTCTGTTTTGTTGTATTCGGAGATTTGATTTATGAGCGCTTCGTTGCTGTCTACGGGCCTTTCGTTGGCGTTGGCGGAAACAGCAGTCAACCCGTTGCCGGCTATTACCAGGGCTAGTAAAGCCGGTGTTGCCAATGTGTAGTTCTTAAGTGACTTGAACATAGTCCTTAGAGATAATCCTCACACTTCTAATGTTAATCTCCCGTTATCATGATAGCACACTTTTTCTTTTTTCCGTCAATTAGTTTTTTTTATATTTTCTCGGTGGTTTTAGCATTTTCTTAAGATTAAACCTTGGTTAAGATGAGTTATGGGTAACATTTGTTCCTTTACAGTTGTATAAATTTCTGGGGGTTTTTAATAATGGTAAAAAAGGTGTTAATTGGCCTGATTATTTTCTATAGGGGTTTTATTTCTCCCCTATTACCTCCAGTTTGTCGGTTTCGTCCCACCTGTTCTGAATATGCCCTGGCGGCCATTGAACGTTTTGGCGTTTTCTGGGGTACTGTTTTGGCTGTGAGAAGAATTCTTCGTTGTCATCCCTTTTCTCCTGGCGGTTACGACCCCCTTCCCAACACTCTACAAGAGAATATTGTCCTCAATTTTTGCCTACGAAAAAAGCAGCATAATAATTTAAAATAGCTCCCATTTATGTTAGAATAAATTCTTGAATATTCTGGCTTATTTGCTAACTTCGCTTGCAATTATTTACGGTTTATAATGGCAAAATAAAAGTAGATGGTTAGGATAGTTAAAAGGCGCCACTTGGGCCCCCAAAAGGTTTACGACATAGGAGTAGAGAAAGAGCACAATTTTTTGTTAGCAAACGGGCTTGTTGTTTCTAATTGTTTTAATAAATCCCATTCTACCGCCTACGCCTATATCACCTATCAAACGGCTTATCTAAAAGCGAATTATCCAGTGGAATACATGTCAGTACTCCTGACTTCCAATAGTGACAACCATGAAAAGGTAAAACAGTATAGGGAAAATTGTCTGGAAATGGGGATAGAGGTTTGTCCCCCTGACATTAACACTTCCCAGAAAGAGTTTATCCCCCAGGGAAGAAAAATATTATTTGGTTTGTCTGCCATAAAAAACCTGGGAGAAGCCGCCATCGAAAACATAATGGATGCCAGAGAAAAGGCCGGGGGAAAGTTCAAGAGTTTTGCCGATTTTATTAGCCGAGTTAACCTTAGGATTTGTAACAGGAAAGTCCTGGAAACACTTATATATGCAGGTGTTTTTGACAGCCTTCATCCCAACCGTTGTCAGCTAATTGAAAACCTGGAGCTGATGATAAACTGGGCTCAGAAAAAACAGGAAGAAAAACAGACGGGTCAGTTAAATATATTTGATTATGTTTCCCAAGAATTTCCCGACTGTGAAGAAGCTCCTGCCATGTCAGAGGTTCCGGATTTTTCACCCCTAGAAAAAATTAGACTGGAGAGAGAATACCTGGGCTTTCCTGTATCTGAACACCCCCTCAAACTATACAAAGAAAAAGTAAGGCTCCTCTCGCCAATTAATCTTAAGGATTTGCCTGAACAAAAAGGCAGGAAAAAAATATGTGTGCTAGCAATGATTACCAAAATAAAACATCATTTGGATAAAAATAATAACAAAATGGCATTTATCACCATAGAAGACCCATCACAACAAGTAGATGGAGTTGTATTTGCAAGGGTATACGAAAGAGTAAAAAATAGTATACTGGCCGATACGCCCCTCCTCATTTGGGGGAAAATTGACATTAAAAATGAACAACCACAAATAATAGTTGACTACCTGAGTAAGGTAGAGGAGATGAAGTTGGTTTTTATAAACTTAAATCCTCCTCAGGTTACCAACGAGTCAGTTGCCATTTTAAAGGATATACTTAAAGGAGAATCGAAGGATAAAAATAAGAAAAATATTCCCACTTTTGTTAGGCTACAGTCCGAGGAGGAAAATATCATCATCCGCCTAGGGGAAGAATATTGGGTTGAAAATGCCGACGAGACTGTTTCAACTCTAGAAAATGCGGGTTTTGCCGCCCACCTCCACTATCTAGTCTAAGGGTTGTAGCACGCAATACATGGGGACAATGTCCAGCCCATAACCAACCCCTATCCCCTAAACCCTGATAATATTAAATTTTCCATCAACACTGGCAAAAATCCGCAGGGGTAAGCTAAGGTGGTATAAAAACACTCAGCCCGGAGAAGAATATGTGTATATGTGTTAACTGTTTGTATGTAGATCGCTGTAAGACTTACCATGCAGTAGAAACCCAACACCAACAACCCCACCTAAACGAGAATCCAGATTTTGACCCAGTACACCCCTCTATAAATGTAAACATCCGCACCCAGGGGGAGTATATCGAAATGGAGTGGGATGTGGTGGGATGTGGCAGTTTTACTGAAGATATAGGAAGATGGGCAAGACTACGCCCAGGAGAGGCAGTCCCCACCTAGTAGCAATAGTGTTATTATCCCACAAAAGTCTGAATAAGCCCTAGTAAAGGCCTAAAAGAAATCCAAGTCCAAAGCCCTTGAGCCCCCCTTTAAAAATAGTAACAGGAGTTTTTGCAGTTGAACCCACACTAGGCCACCAGTGAAAATAGTTAAAGCCCCGGCAATTAGATAGGAGAATACCCTACTGTAGGTGAACACCTCCAAACCGGCAGCCAAAAACATACAAACCCCGATACAGACACCCAAAAAAGGCAACCCCATGAGGGATAGCCCGTCTTTTTCTATCTGGCTTTTTTGCTGTTGCCGCCAAAGACTAACTTGTTGTTTTAGGGTGGCTTCAAAGGCTAAACCACAAGTAACACCTATAAAAAGTCCAAATAGCAGCAACCCTATGGGTGGTTCAGGAATATAGTACATAGAAACTAACACAGCTGCTACAAAAATCCTAGAACATATTAACACTGTTCGTCCCCCATGGAGGTGATAAATACAAAAATCCAGATTATCCCCGTCGGATTCAGGAAATGATGATACAATTGTCACTATAGCTAGGGGTGCCCTTGCAGGCTGAGAATAAACCCTTAGAACCTGAACTTGGGTAATACCAGCGTAGGAAAGCTAAGTACAGAGGTGAAATATGCGTGCAGAATGGGTAGCAAAGAGGCGTGGGCAGTCTAACGTAACGCAGATGCACTACGCCCGTCAAGGCATCATAACCGAAGAAATGCACTATGTGGCCAAGAGGGAAAATCTCCCCCCAGAGTTAATTCGGGACGAAGTAGCCAGGGGAAGAATGATCATACCCGCTAATATTAATCACACCAATCTGGAACCCATGTGCATTGGGATTGCCTCCAGATGTAAGGTAAACGCCAACATCGGGGCATCCCCCAACTCCTCTAGTCTGGAAGAAGAATTGGAAAAACTGAGACTGGCAATAAAATATGGCGCCGACACGGTAATGGATTTGTCCACCGGCGGGGGAGATTTGGACGCCATCCGCACTGCCATTATAAGAGAATCTACTGTCCCTATTGGCACTGTACCCGTCTATCAGGCTTTTGAGAGTGTAAACGGCAGGATTGAAAAACTAACCCCCGATGACTTCTTGCATGTAATCGAAAAACAGGCACAACAGGGGGTAGATTACATGACCATCCATGCCGGCATCCTCATAGAATACCTACCCCTAGTTCGCAATCGCATCACCGGTATTGTCTCTAGGGGGGGTGGCATTATGGCCCGTTGGATGTTATACCACCACAAGCAAAACCCCCTCTACACCCACTTCGATGATATCATTGAAATATTCAAAAAATACGACGTATCCTTTAGTCTGGGGGATTCCCTTCGTCCCGGTTGTCTCCACGACGCCTCCGATGAAGCTCAGCTAGCAGAATTGAAAACCCTTGGGGAATTGACCAGAAGGGCATGGCAACACGATGTCCAGGTGATGGTGGAAGGGCCAGGCCATGTGCCAATGGATCAAATTGAGTTCAACGTCAAGAAACAGATGGAGGAATGTTCAGAAGCCCCCTTCTACGTCTTAGGCCCTCTAGTTACTGACATTGCCCCAGGTTACGACCATATTTCCTCCGCCATTGGGGCGGCCCTCGCCGGTTGGTATGGCGCCGCTATGTTGTGTTATGTAACCCCCAAAGAACACCTGGGATTGCCAAATGCAGAAGATGTTCGTAACGGGTTAATAGCCTACAAGATAGCCGCCCATGCCGCAGATATAGCCCGTCATCGTCCAGGCGCCAGAGACAGAGATGACGAATTGTCCAGGGCCCGTTACAATTTTGACTGGAATCGTCAGTTTGAATTGGCGTTAGACCCAGAAAGGGCAAGGGAATACCACGACGAAACCCTGCCTGCCGACATCTTCAAGACGGCGGAATTCTGTTCCATGTGCGGCCCTAAATTCTGTCCTATGCAGACTAAAGTGGATGATGAAGCCCTGACAGAATTGGAAAAATTCTTGGCCAAGGAGGGTAAAACCACTAAGTCCGTGGTAGGATAGTGGTTAGTAAGGTGGGGGTGCCCCCCCGCCACGGGGAAAGGTGGAACCAATCCGATTTCTGCTATGATGATGGGCGGCTGGAAACTGTTAACCAGGGCCTATTATCTGTCATAACTGCAAAAAATTTACAACAACCCCCCTGGGAGGGGGAAATTGTTAAGAAATGTAAACTGAACCCCGGTGGTGTGTATTGTTTTGTGCAACCAGGGTGTGTCGAGTGGCGTCTGTGGCCTAGGCCCGGCGTATTTTTTCCAATTCCAGCTGGATGGCCTTTTTTACCCCCTCGTATTCTGCTATAATCCTCTCAATGAGGGGGGGAGCGTCTTCTAGATTTTTCTCAGTCATTAGTATTTCCAACTTTCTACAAACATCGGACAATTCCTTAGCCCCAATACTAGCACTACTAGACTTCAGGCTGTGGGCGTTTAGTTTGATGGCATCGAAGTCTTTGGCGGCAAATCCCTCTTGAATCTGTTGAATCAGGTTGGGGGAATCCCGTAAGTAGGTTTCCATTAATTCGGAGAAGACTGTCGGGAAATCCTCCTCCCCTATCATCTCTTTTAAATCGTTAATGGCCTTGGGATCTAGTTTTGTCATAATAGGGTCGGAACTGGGTTGATTTTTCTCTGCTACAACACCAATATTATCCCCGGTTTGAGACGGCGACTGTTTGATTCTACCAAGATTCTTTAATTTCTCCATCAAAACCTCTAATCGCACCGGTTTGGAAATGTAATCATCCATGCCGGCTGCCAGACAAATCTCCCTATCCCCCTCCATGGCATTGGCAGTCATGGCGATGATATAGGGAGGCTTGCCTTGAAAATTACCAGTGGGTGAATTCCAAAGAGTACGAATTTGCCGAGTGGCAGTTAAACCGTCCATCTCCGGCATCTGCACATCCATGAGAATTAAATCATAAGACTGACGCCGCAGCGTTTCAATAACCTCTAAGCCATTGGCTACTACGTCCGCACGATACCCCAAACGCTTGAGTATATTGGTGATTACCTTCTGGTTGACAATGTTGTCCTCGGCAATGAGAATTCTTAAAGGGGCAATGCTGGCAATGTTTTCAAATTGACCGGGTGTGGGGGTAAAAATTCTAGGGGATTGAAAGTCACCTCGGCAAACGTGCACTAAGGTGTCTAACAGTTGGGATTGTTTTATGGGCTTGTGAAGAGTAGCCGCCCACTGTACCTCTTTTGTAACATTTTCCTCACAATTGCCCATGGAAGTAAGTAGAATTAGTGGCAATTCCTGACAGTTAGGCAAAAGGCGAATCTGTTTAGCCAAAGTCACCCCATCCATCCCCGGCATATGCATGTCCAATACTACCACGTCTGGCTTCCTTTGTTTCAACACTAATAAAGCCTCTTTGGCAGAAGCAACTGCAATCGTCTCCATGCCGAAATTCTGACATTGGATAGTCAAAATCTGCCGGTTTACCTCATTGTCATCTACCAGCAAAATACTCTTGTTTTTTAAAATCTCAGGAGTGCCACCCTCTTTTTCCGCCAACCAGGAGGGGATTCTAGTTCTGATAGTAAAACAAAAGACAGAGCCCGGTTCTTCCGGTTTTGTGGTAATCTCATAACCGGGGGGTGTGTTTTCGGTGGCTACCCCCCTGCTTTCCGCCCAAATTTCCCCCCCCATCAGTGTTACTAAACGGTGACAAATAGCCAACCCTAAACCTGTGCCCCCATAATTACGAGTAGTGGAGGAGTCTACCTGGGAGAAGGGTTTAAACAGTCTATCCATTCGACTGGCAGGGATGCCTACACCAGTGTCTTTTACTTTAAAGACTAGTTCATATTCTGTACTATTGTTGCCAGTATACTCCTTATGATTCACCCCTACCGACAAAACCACCTCGCCACTGTTGGTAAATTTAACAGCATTAGTGAGCAAATTCACTAATACTTGTCTTAAACGAGTTACATCCCCCACCACTGTCTTTGGCACATCTGGGGAAATATAGTAGACTAGTTCAAGGTTTTTATCTGCCGCCTTCCCTGCCAACAAGTCTAGGGATTCCTCCACCACTGTTACTAGGGAGAAGGGTTGATATTCCAACTCTAATTTCCCCGACTCAATCTTGGAAAAATCTAGAATGTCGTTTATAATTGTCAGTAGACTGTCGGCGCTAGTACGGATAATTTCAGCAAATTCTCTTTGTTCGTGGTTTAGTGGCGTATCCAACAGTAACCCCGTCATGCCAATGATAGCATTCATGGGGGTGCGGATTTCGTGACTCATGGTGGCGAGGAATTCACTCTTCGCCTTGTTAGCGGCTTCTGCTTGCTCTTTTGCCTTTTGTAATTCTTGTTCTACTCTTACTTTATCAGTAATGTCAGTAATTGTGCCCGCCAGACGGTAGGCTTTTCCACTTTTGTCTTCATCTCGTTTTCCTTTTGCTAACACCCACACATAGTAACCCTCCCGGTGTAAAAGTCTGTGTACATTTTGGTAGATATTTGTCTCCCCATTCAAGTGGGAATGAATATCCTGGAGGTGTTTTTCTAAGTCTTCTGGATGGATACGATGTAACCAGGTTTCTATTTTCCCCGGCAGTGGGGAATTTTCATATCCAATAATCCGCATCCAGGAAGGAGAATAATACACCTCATTAGTATTTAAATTCCAATCCCAAATTCCATCATTTGTGCCAGCTACTGCCAATTCATATCTCTCATGCTTCTCCCTCAGCAACCTTTCTATTTTCTTCTTCTCTCTAATTTCCTCTTCCAACTGTTGTGCCTTTTCTATTAAATCCCTTGTGCGTCTTTTTACTGTCTCCTCTAGGTTTTCCTTTATCTCCTTTATCTGACGGAATTTATCTCCCAATGCCGCAATCATTAGCCTATAGTTTTCTGTCAGCTTTTCGAGCTCTAAAATATCCGTTTTAGGAAGCAATAACTCCTGCTGGTTATTCTCGATTTTTTCTGGCAAATCGGTGGTAATCTCCGCCAGAGTTACTAGGGGTTTTACTACTTTCCTGCTAATTCTTTCTGCCAAAATGGAAGAAAATATCGTCAGCAGTAGAAGGATTCCTAAAATCCTTATGTAGAGAATATGGAGTCTCTTAACATAGTCACGGGCCGGTATTTTAACAACAATTTTCCAGGGAATTTTTCGGCTTATTCCCAACTCTTTAACGTAGAAGGAATCCTCCCACCGTTTCATTATTGAAATTCCTTTTTCTGTGGGCAACCAATGGTATATATCATTGCCCCTTTCCTCTATTTGGTGGTTGTGTTCTTCCACATAAGTGGAACCTGCTAATAAACCCGTATTGGAAGCAATAACTCTTCTGTTGTTGTCCAAAAGAATTGTTTCCACATTATCCCCATCAATGCCAGGGGTAATATCCAATACTTTCTGCAATCTTTGCAAGGAAAAAACAGCATATATCACACCAGAATTTTTCCCCTCAACAGCAATAGTAAAAGCCACATGATTCTCGGGTAATAAATAATTTCTCTGAATGGCGGTAACATTTAAACCGGTGTTTTTTAACCTCAGCCATTCTTGAAAGTTATCAATTCTCGTGCCAACAAGGGATTGGCTATTTTCGCCTTTTGAAGAAGTGGCGAGGATATATCCATTCCTGTCGGTGACAACAAGCAAATCAATATCGGGAAAATTCTCTACAATGCTGTCCAGTTTCTCTTGAAGCCTAGAAGAATCGTCTTCTGTTGCTGTTGCATAATAAAAGGCAACACCCTGCAGGGGATAAACATGTGATTTTTTCCACTGATTTACTGCGACTATTGAAAGGCTGGCAATCTCGTTTAAATCCCTGGAAATTTCCCCCTCAATCTCTTTAGCCAAATTGTTGCCGTGGAGAATGGCAATTACTAAGGGAGGTACCAATAAAAAACTCATCAGAATGTTGGATATACTCTGGGAGAATTTTAGCGTTATTCTCCTTTCCGCCGGGAAAAATTTTGAGTGAGAGTAACTGTAGATGAGGGTGGCAACGAGAGCATTAAAAATTCCATTTATTGATTGTTTTAGCCATACCAAAAGTAGAGAAATTACATCAAAATGCATGAGAAAAATGAAACAAATTACCGCAAAAATCCAGCCGAAAGTTAGCCAGTAGCCAATGTCAATTAATACCAGATTTTTGTTTTTACCGGGAAAGAAGATGTTTACAAAAATGGCCTCTAAAGTAAAAACTATAATCCCGTAAGGGTGCCCCCAGAGTAGGTAAGTGTGAATACTGCTGATAAAGGCAGCCAAAATACTAGGGAAAGCCCCAAAAAAATAGCCTGCAAGCCAAACAAAAATCCCCCCAAACAGAAAGTCCAAGCCAAAGAAAATGGGAGCCCTAAAATAGTTGCCAAGATAGGCAAGTACCACAAAAGAAAATATGGCAATAACATTATGAGAAAACAGAGGCTTAGCAGTCATCTTTTCGAGATTTAAGAAAGTTAAATAGGAGTGGCTACCACGGTTGAAATTGGAGTTAGAGGGGATAGAGTCAAAGGGCGTCAAAATTTATAAGACAAAGGGAGGCTGACAGTATACCATTATACCCCCAACCGGCGAGGGGCAGGAGAGGGGAATTGCTCAGGGGCAAAAGGCATGGTATCCTATTGGAAGTCAAGGAAGGTAAGGCTCTGTGGTGGATAACGCAAAAGAAATGGAAAAGTTTGTGGAAGGAGTAGAAAGGGAAAATAAGCCAGCAGAAGAGGTAAAAAAAACATTTTCCGCCCTGGAAATTCAAGAATTACTGCCTCACCGTTATCCTTTTGCCCTAGTGGACCGTATTATAGACTATGTGCCCGGAGAAAAGGCAGTAGGCTTAAAAAATCTGACGATGAATGAGTCATTTTTCCAAGGGCATATCCCTGGGAAGCCGATAATGCCAGGGGTTTTGCAACTAGAAGCCATGGCACAAGTGGGGGGAATAATATTAACTCTATTGCCGGGAATGAGAGGAAAATTCTTTGCCTTCGCCGGGATAGAAAAGGCCCGTTTCCGTAAACCCATTGTACCAGGAGACCAGTTGATTATGACAGTAGAATTGTTGTCCTTTAAACGCAACCGCATTGCTAAAATGTATGGTCAAGGGATGGTGGACAATCAACTGGCTGTAGAGGCGGAAATGTTATTTTCTGTTCTAGACTAAAGTTTGTCGTGTACTGGGAAAAGAAGTGGTGATTCATCCTACTGCTATTATAGACCCTAGGGCTGAATTAGACCCCACAGTAGAGGTAGGCCCCTATGCTGTTATTGGTGCTGAGGTTAAAATAGGCCCAAGAACTGTTGTAGGCAGTCATGCTGTAATCGAGGGGCCAATAGAAATCGGCTGTGACAACCAAATCTACCCAGGCGCGGCTCTGGGATTGCCCCCCCAGGATCTAAAATATAAGGGTGCTAGAAGTTATGTAGTGATAGGGGATCGCAACATAATTCGAGAATACGTCACCGTAAACAGGGCAACGGGAGAAGAGGAAAAGACAATTATCGGCAACGACAACCTCTTAATGGCCTACGTCCATATAGCCCATAATTGTGTTTTAGGAGACGGCATAGTCATTGCCAACGGCGTATCCCTAGCAGGCCATGTGGAAGTGGAATCCAAGGCAGTAATTGGAGGCATCTTAGGAATCCACCAGTTTGTTAGAATCGGCACTATGGCCATGTTGGGAGGCATGAGTAGAATCGATCGCGATGTGCCTCCCTATATGTTAGTAGAGGGCAACCCCTGTCATATCCGTTCCCTTAACATGGTAGGCTTCAAACGTAATAACTTTACCAGAGAACAAATAGAGGTCCTCAAAAAAGCCTATAGGATACTATACAAGTCGGGTTTGACCATTAACCAAGCCTTGAAGCAACTCGAGCCACTACAAGTATACCCAGAAGTTCGTCACCTGAGTGAATTTATATATGCTTCGGTCAATGACCCCAACCGTCGTGGTTTGATAAACCCCCAGAGGGAGGAAAAAGACGGCAGACATGAAATCTGAGCGTATAATTGTACCCCTGGACGTGCCCAATTGGGAAGCAGCAACAAAACTGGTAGAAATGCTGCCGGGAGTTACCTTTTGGAAAGTGGGGTTACAACTATTTGTGGCAGAGGGGGCTGACATTCTAAAATACCTAAAAGACAAGGGAAAAAAAATCTTCCTAGATCTAAAGTTCCATGATATTCCCAATACTGTCAGGGGGGCAACCCTATCCGCTGTCTCCTACCAGGTGGACTTGTTAACTATTCATGCAGTAGCCGGCAGGGAGGCCTTAAAGGCAGCCCAAGAAGCAGTGAAAAACAGCGCTGCCGCTACTAAATTGCTGGCCATTACTGTTTTGACCAGCCTAGACGCCCGCCAATTGGCCTCTGACCTAAAAATACCCCTCCCACTGCCAGAATACGTCTTAAACAACGCCCTAATGGCCAAAGAGTGTGGTTTGGACGGGGTAGTGGCTTCTCCACAGGAAGTTAGACAGATTAAACAGGCATGTGGTAAAGAATTTTTAACGGTATGTCCAGGGGTGCGCCCCCAATGGGCTACAATGGAGGACCAGAAAAGGGTAATGACCCCAACACAGGCCTTTGCCGAAGGTGCGGATTACCTGGTGATAGGACGCCCCATCACCCACGCAGACAACCCCCCCCTAGCCTGGGAAAGGTTGTTGGCAGAAATAGCAGACTCCCCCTAGTCTATCATTCATGCTACCACACTACACGGGAATTTTGAGCCTGTGGCTGGCTTCTCTATTGGATTACTGTATTGGCGACCCTTGGAACTGGCCTCATCCCGTAAAATTCATTGGTGGTGTCATCCATATTACCGTCAAGTTTATTCTGCACCATGTTGCTTCCCCCGTGGGGCGTCGGGTGTGGGGGGTCATCCTGGCGGTATTCCTGGTGGTTGCCAGTGGGGGTGTGTCATGGCTAATAGTCAGACTAGCTTGGCAAATCAATCCCTGGTTGGGGGGGACAGTGGAAGTAGTCTTGTTGGCTAGTTGTTTTGCCGGCAGAAGTTTAAGACAGGCAGCAGAAGACGTATTGCAGCATCTCCCTCACAACTTAGAAAATGCCCGTAGTCGCCTTAGTCTCTATGTGGGGAGGGATACAGACAAGCTATCCCTGCAGGAGGTTTATAGGGCAGTTTTGGAGACTGTAGCCGAAAACACCACCGACGGTGTCACAGCGCCCCTTTTTTACGCCCTTGTAGGTTTATTCATCCCCTCCATTGGCAGTGTACCCATGGCCATGGCCTATAAGACCATTAGCACCCTGGATTCCATGATAGGTTATAAGAGGCCCCCTTATCAAGACATTGGTTGGTTTAGTGCTAAACTGGAAGACTACGCCACCTGGCTTCCCTGTCGTCTAACAGTTCTGACAGTGGCCTTAATGTCGGGAAGGCCCCTCCATTGTATCAGAAAATGTAGACGGGATGCTATAAAAGACCCTAGCCCTAATTCCGGTTGGAGTGAAGGCATTTTCGCCGTGGTTCTGGGTGTGCAACTGGGAGGTGTTAATTTTTATAAAGGGGAAAAGAAAATTAAACCCCTTTTAGGTGAACCTTATAGGAACATAGATGCCTCTGTAATCAGACAAGCCTTGGGAATAACCCGTTATTGTTTTCTCCTCTGGCTATTTTCTGCCACTATTGTAAAACTGTTATTACCCCACTACCACTAGGCTGAGATGACGCCTCCCATTATCAGCTAGCCCCATCACATTATAGACAACCACACCATGACCCAACAATGTTAACAACCAGATGGCCATTTTGCCTCTTGGCATACACCACAGTAACTCCTTCCTAAAAAACGGTGAAGGTGCGGCAACTGCCATGATTCTAACCCAACTGTGGGCCTCTTTCCCACCCCTAATTCCCCCAGCTGCATCACATAATTGCAGATATGTCAAGACATGTTTTATTTTTTTTAACAAAACAAGGGGAAAAAGAATTAACCCCACTGTGGATATGATGCCCTGGACTATCATATTTGAGAAGGACAGATAGAATCTTTGTGAGAATAAACTACCCCTCCAAAAGACTTTCTAAAACCCCCCTCAGCAAATCCATCTGATTATCTTTAACCTCGTGTATGGAGACGTTGCCAATGGCTGTTGGCAACACAAATCTAACCTTGCCGTTTTTAACTTTCTTGTCAGTGTAAAGATGTGAAATAATATCATCCACGGAAAGATAGGAGGGGATGCGTGTCGGCAATCCCGCCTTTACTATCAACCTTTCTTGTCTTCCTGCATCCGTTTCCCCCCATAAGCCCAGTTTAACAGCAAGACGTCCAGCCGCCACCATCCCTATAGCAACCGCCTCCCCATGGACAAGGGTTTCATAATTGGTTAAACTCTCTAAAGCATGGCCTATAGTATGCCCGTAATTTAAAATAGCTCTTAAGCCAGACTCCCTCTCGTCTTGGGAAACAACATCCGCCTTGGCCTGACAAGAACGTGTTAGAATCTCAATGAGTAGTTTTTGGGGCAATTTCGCCAAACTGTCAATACCGTCTGCGGCTTCTAGGGATTCAAACAGGGTTTTATCCCAAATAACACCATACTTGATTACCTCCGCCATGCCGGCAGTGAATTCCCGTGGGGGGAGGGTTTTTAAAACTGAGGCGTCAATTAAAACTAGTCTTGGCTGATAAAATGCACCAATTAGATTCTTCCCCTTGGGATGATTTACCCCCGTCTTGCCACCTACCGAAGCGTCTACCATCGCTAAAAGGGAAGTGGGAATTTGGATAAAATTAATGCCCCTCAGCCAAGTGGCGGCAGCAAAGCCGGTTATATCCCCAATGACACCGCCTCCTAAGGCAATAAAGGTTGAATTGCGCTCCAAACGGCACTCTAATGCTTTATCATACAAATGGGCAACTGAGTCTAGGTTTTTGTATTTTTCGCCTGCTGGAATGAGGTAGTAGTCCGCCTCATAACCGGCTTTTGTCAGCGAGTCTAGTGTTGTTTGTCCATAATAGTCAAAGATTTCTGGATTGGAAACCACTAACACTTTTTTGCCAATAGGTAGCGTTTTTAGTTTCTCCCCAATACTACTTAACCCGTTGGCAGTTATATAGATTTGGTAAGAATTTTGCGGCAGGGATACTGATACGGTTGATTCCATCGACTATAATCCCACTTTAATCCTACTTTGTCAGTTTTGGCCATTTATTCTATCACCTCGGTAGGGGAAAACAGAAATTCCTGTGGGAGTAAATCAATTACCCTGTCGTTAACTTGCTTTCCTTTTCCCCCTCCCAGCATCTGCGACAAACCCCTACATCAACCCCCTACTTCTCCTAACCACGGCTTTCTTTTTCTACCATGACTCCCCTTGTTTTTTTCTCCCTCACCCAACTTTTACTACCACTGGCAATGAATAATAATGGCAGTAAAAAAATTTGTTTTGTCTAGCTTGTTTTTCCTCCACCAAAAGTCTCTCATGGCAAACTCCCACCCCCACTTGCCTTTAATCTATAAAGTAAAGTCAACCAAGTCAATAAAGTCAACAAATCATCTCATCCTCCAGCTACTTATATTTTCCCCTTACTCTCCACCTTTGCTTCCTCCTAAATTATAACCTATTACACAAATAATTTGAGTTAGTGAAAAACATGCCAACAAGACTAAGGGTTAAGGATATTGAGACAGTTAGAAAAAAAAGTACCTGCAAAGGAGGAAAAGTCAATACTTCAAGGCTTTAGTTAGTTGTAAAACTAGCAGACAGACTGGGTAAGGTTTAAGAAACATAAAAAATTACAGAGATGCCAGAAACAACCAGGAGGGATTTAAGGGATAATGGTGGGACAAAACCCAAGCTATCTCAAACAGAAAGATTACTAGAAAACCTATTTAGAAGTCAAAGCCCTCATAGGGAAACAATTTGGCGTTGAACACAGGAGCATACAAGAAGGCTATATCCCTTCTACCACAGAAGACCTGAAAATGCAAAAATAGTTAAAGAATATGGGTTTTTAGCAAACAGCCCTTGGTTATTACTTTACTAAAAAAGCCACTAAAGATGTATATAAAGCTTTTGAAAGCATAAATAGAGAAAACGAAACAGGCTTGAGAAGCTAAAGCCCCTGGAATAGAGTCTGTGTATTTGCTACCATATAGTCCAGATTTAAACCCAAGCTGGTATGAGGGGAATAAAAAGGGCAGAGGGCTGCGAGTTTTGTAGGATATTTATTTTTACTGAAAACTCTATTGTTGGTGATGGGCTAGTGGCAATACTATATCTTCTCCTCCTGTGAATATTTTTACCAGTGGTAGTATTGCGATAACAAAATTGTTTCTTCTTGTCTACCTACCAAAAATGTTACCAGTGATGGTGTTATAATAATGGCCCTACCCACCCCCCAGGGTAATCCTATTGATATTAATAATATTTTCACTCCCATCTCCACCAGATACCACTGATTATTCTACGACGATAATAACACCATCCACCTGGCAGTCATGCTATCTTCCCACGTCCAACCCTGAAGAATGTTATAGTTTATGGTTTTAGTGGCAATGAGATTATCCCCCCAATTCCAAGGAGAATATTACTGGGGATGGGCGGAAATAATCCTATCAACTGACGATGGTAACATTATTCCCCCTTACATCCGACGAATACTGCTGGTTATCCTCTGGTGGCAATATCATCTTTCTCATTCTCCCCCGACTCCACTGTATGGGGGTGGATATTACTCTCACCCGAGTCTTAAAAATGCCATAGGCTTATGGTGTAAGTAGGGAAGACTTTGTTTATTTTCACCCCCACGGCGATGGCAATGGCATGATACCATGAGTTAAACTGTGGGCAGCAATGGGGATTATTCTCTTTAACACTTCAAGGATGTTGGGTGTTGGGATGGAAGTGGCAATTAGCCATATTGTCATGGCGTTTCCTGTCATTTACGGGGGGGGTAGAATTGTTTTTGTCACCCAACAGTTTCAAACGCAAATAATAAAAAGGGGTATTATGAGTAATTCCGGCAATAGCGGCTAACAGTATCCAGGCAATGATATTTAGTCTCACATCGAATACACTGACATCAAACAAGTTATAGATGCTGCAAGACAAGAAAGCCATTAGCAAACCGAAAAAGATAGTGTCTGTGTCTCTTTTTTCCCTTTTACCCCGCAACAGGTACACAAAGCCCCCCATTATAACTAACCCTGACACTATTAATAGCATAATGGTGCTTATAATGCCTGTTTCTGCCATCATCATCAGGAAAAAATTGTGAGGGTGTCCCAAATAATGGCCTGTTTTCTCCTCATATAATAGGCTGAAATTTCTCAAACCCCACCCAAATAACGGCCTGCTTTTAATTAATTCTAAACAATACCACCACTGGCTAACTCTTAATTCCTCTAAAGGCCTATTCTGATATAGTTGATCCGAGAATCTTAGCCACAGAAAATCAGGGATAATCTTTCTTACTATTTGTTGTCCGGGTAGTTGGCCGAAAGATGCCCATGTTGTCAATACCCCCGCGGTAGTTGTCATATAGATTACAATCCCCCATCCTCGGTAAACAGAAAAGGCAATTATGGCAATAAAAAATAGAATCCAACCATTGCGTGATTGGGTTAATACCAGGCAGTATAAGTCTAAAATAACCGTGACAATCAGAAGTATAATGTCAGGGGTAATTATCTTTTTTTTGTACCAGTTTTTTAGCAACAAGGCAATAGCAAAAATGCCACTGATTACCAAGTATAATGCCAGGGAATTTGCATAGGGAAAAACAGAGGCTGCCCTCCCAGTAGGGGTGCCTTCTCCTGTGAGTCTCCAGCCAAAGAATTTATAGAACAACAGGGGGGTTTTCCAGTGGAAAATTATCTCCCCTACGCCGATAATAGCTATCAGAGGAGAGTTGACAACAAATGGTAGGATTACACACCATAGATACTGGCAATCATTAACCAGCCTCCTTACGCCTAGGAAAACCCAAAACAGGGGCAAAAAGTGGACTAATCCTATAATTGCCTCCCTTTTTTCCTCCGCCAGTGCAGTGGAAATAATAAGAGATATTGTTAACATCAAAAAGAGGCCGATTATTGGCTCCTTACCTTGAAATTCCTTATCTTTTTCTTGCCAACCTTTGTAAGAAACATAAAGGAGGACAATAATTCCTACAAGGCTTTGAATTGGCAGGATAAAGAGGGCGAAAAACAAAAGTATTCTGTCTAACTCTCCCCTATGCCACCTGATTTCAACTCGGTTAAATCCTACCGGTGTTATTTCTGATATTCTATTTATATCTTTCACTACTTACACTGTAATTTGACTGCTTCTTTTGCAGGTGTGATTATATAATATCTCCCGCTTCTAGTAAAGCCTATGCCTTTTTTATAATCCCGCAAATATCGGATTTATCCCCACTTTGATTCTTTTCCTCCCCTGTGCTCTTGCCTTGAATTTGACTAAACAGAAACAGGGTTACCCCCGAGAGCGCCATGAGAGATAATATACTGAGAATTAGATTATTCCTCCCTAGCCTTATTTCCCTTCTGGGGAGGACTCCAGAGGGTTTATCTTCAAGAGAATGAGGAATTGTCTGCTGAAAAAATTTCCTTGCCCTATCCTTGTTACGACTACCAGTTATGAGAAAATCTATAGTATTACCCTGAGCATCTACGGCACGATAAAGGTATTTTCTTCTTCCCCTCAGTATAAAAGGAATTTGTACCAAACGCCAACCTCTTCTTCTTTTTCTTTGAGTTTCTTTTGCCCTTTTTTTTGCCAAATGAGAATATTCTTTCACTAGACAATTAATGGTGCGGGGATCTATTTTGAAACCTCTTTGTTGCATTAAATCCCTTAACTGGGAGTAGGTCAAATTGTCTGTGACATACCACTGTATACATAGTAGGATAATTTCTTCTCTAATTTGATCCCACTGATGTTGGCTATTTTCTCTCATTTAGTAAACCCCTGGGATAGTATAATCACCTCTACCCACCCTAATAATACCATAGTTGCTTAGACTGTCTTACCCACCGCTGGTTGTTGTTTGAGGCTTATTTGGTCAACGGAGGCTATTGGGGCGGGGCGGAAAATTTATGTTTCCGATATAGCAAAACCAGTGTTTATTTTACAACTTATATTTTGGAGTTTGTGAAGGAGGAAAGATTGGACTTACTAAAGCAAATGGTGCTGTGAATAACCACTACTTTGAGGGGAGGTGTTATTTCGAATAAAACCTTTTCTCGGGGATATTAAGTTATCTAGCAAGCCAACAATCCCGGGCAATTCCCCGTTTTTAGCACAGAAAACTTAGGATGGCATCCAGAGGAAATCGAAAAGGAAATAAGCAGGAGATACCATCTCTTGGATGAAACGGCCAGGGGAGTTTTTTATGACAAAATCACTGCAAATCTACAATTAAAGGCGATGATGAGTATCATTTATTTCCCCAACCACACCCAGGCAACTAGTCTTATGGCCCTCCATGATTTGGAATTAGTTTTGGAATTATTTAACCGGGCACTTGTAATGAATCAGGGGAAGATAGTTGCCGAGGGGATACTAGAAAATGTCATGACAGACAAGGGGAGGATGACAGCAAATAACCCAGAGATTCTCTGAGAGGGATAAAAGCTTCTAGGCAGTCTGTCTACTACGGGGAAGAAGAAAGGGGATAAACATTTTTATAAGAGGATTGAAAATCAGAATAAACAGGAATGGGAATGTCGCGAGTTGTCTGGCCGAGACGGGACAACTCTTGGGATAAATCTACTAATGTAGACTTAGAAAATACTTCTTTCTTTTGACGATTCAGCCAATAATAATACTCACAAATCACTTGCCCAATTTGAGTGGAATCATCAAAACACCATCCCTCTAAATAAGCGCCAGTAAGACATGCGCCAGTAAAGTCTGCGTTAATTACAATAGTATTACTAAGATCGGCATCCCTTAAATCCGCATAGGCAAAATTAACGCCCGATAGATTGGCTTCTGTTAGAGTAACCCCCCGAGAATAGGTATGACTTAAATTAGCATTTTTTAAACTCGCCCTTATCAAATAACAGTCTTTCAGATTGGCATTACATAAATTGGCATTTTCTAAGCAGGCTACACTAAAATCCGTTTCCGTCAGATTAGCCTCTTGAAAATTGGCAAAGTTAAAACAACCCTTATAACAATTGGCGTCACTCAAGTCTGCCCGCTGAAAGTTAACCTGATAGCAGTTAGCCTTAGTCAAATCAGCTTCTGCCAGATTACAACCACTTAAATTGGCGCCATACAAGTCGGCATCGGCTAGATTAATCCCTCTTAAATCACACCCACTCAAGTCGGCACCACGTAGGTCCGGAATTACATCAGGATTACGCCAACGCCAGTCATTCCAGAGGGTAGGGTTTTTCACCAGACTTACATGATGTGAGTTAGCCATTTTTGCTTCCTCTTTACATTTATTAAAATAACTTTACAATTTCACTCTAGCACACAAGGGGCAACAGTGGAGGTAATAAGGATAACATAGGGTTGTAAGAGTTGCCGGCAGGGAAAAGGGGGGAGGGGGAAGAGGAAATAAAGGGAAATAGGGGATGGAGGGGGGAAGGGGGCATTATAATGATAACTCCGTACTATCATGTCAAGTTGTATTAAATGTAAAGGGAGTAAGAAGGGATGAGGATAGCAATTACTGGTGCAACTGGTTTTATTGGCAGGGAGTTGGTGAGGCAACTGGGGAGAGAAAATACCATTGTCGTATTGACTAGGGATTCAAGGAAGGCAAAATCCCTCATCTCTAACCCATCCAACCTAGAGGTAGTGGCATATAATCCTAAAGAGGAGGGGGATTGGCAAACCAAAATCGATGGCTGTGATGCTGTTGTCAATTTGGCAGGCGCGCCCATTAGTGAGAGGTGGACAGCTAGTTACAAACGGGAGATACTAGAGAGTAGACAAATAGGCACTAGAAAAATTGTAGAGGCTATTGCCAAGGCAGGCAACAGGCCAAAAGTGTTGATCAATGCCTCGGCGGTGGGTTATTATGGCACTAGTGAAACGGAAACCTATACGGAAACAAGTGCCCCTGGCAGTGATTTTTTAGCACAAGTGTGCCAGGCGTGGGAGACGGAGGCGGAGAAAGTTAAAGAAACAGGTGTCAGACTGGTAATCCTCCGTCTGGGGATTGTCTTGGGGAAGGATGGGGGTGTCTTAGCCAAAATGATAACACCTTTTAAGTTATTTGCGGGGGGCCCCATTGGCAGTGGCAAACAGTGGGTTTCCTGGATTCACATTCAAGACGTGGTGGGGATAGTCAACCAGGCTTTGAATAATACCCAACTAGAGGGGGTGTTTAATGCCACTACACCAAACCCCGTGACGATGCAGCAACTATGCCAAACTCTGGGGGAAGTTTTAAAACGCCCCTCTTGGTTACCCGTTCCTCCCTTTGCCTTACAATTGTTGTTAGGGGAGGGAGCTCAGGTAGTACTGGAAGGACAAAGAGTACTACCAAAGCGGACCCTAGAAGTAATGCAGTATAGCTATTATTATCCCCAAGTTAAGCCGGCCCTGGAGGCGATTTTTTGCAATTAGGGGTTTATGATGATAAATCTATGCCTCGCTTTCGATGTGTAAAAAGAGTAACCCCATTACCACTGCAGGCATTACTAAGCCTACCATAGGGACCAAGATGGAAGGAAGGAAAGAAGCGGCAAATTCTCCAGTCATGTTTATTATCTTCCTATTACTACAAGTCTTAAGTGGATATTAAAGCTAAAATGGTGCCAAAGGGATCAAATATAAAGATTCTTAACAAAAAAAACGAATTGTGCACCCTTAGAGTTAAAGTAGGCTAAAAATGCCTAATTCTTGCAGAGCTAGAGCTACTTGCTATGAGTATTGATGTAGTACAGCCTGGTGGCGATCCCCAAGTAGGAAATTTGTGTACACCCGTAAATGGTTCACCCTTTACCAAGGCTTTTATCAATGCCTTGCCAGCCTATCGGAAAGGGTTATCCCCCAGCCGTCGTGGCTTAGAAATAGGTATGGCTCATGGTTATCTATTATATGGTCCCTTTGCTCTATTAGGGCCGTTGCGTGGCACTGACTTTGCTCCTACTGCTGGTTTATTGGCTACTATTGGTTTAATTGCTATTCTAACCATTGCCTTATCTTTGTATGGAGCTGTAGGGGCAAGCAAACCCACCGAAACCCTCACTACCCCCGAAGTGCCTATGGATTTAGCTACCAAAGAGGGTTGGAGTGAATTTGCCAGTGGTTTCCTGTTGGGGGGTTGTGGTGGTGCCTTTTTTGCCTTCTTTCTCTGCCAAACACCTCATTTAAAACCCCTCATTGACATTGCCAGAAATGTTTGGTCTTCATAGATTTTTAGGTTATAATTAGACTAGCGTTTTGCCCCTTTCTGATGATTAAAAAATGCAACAGTCAGAAGGGGGTTTTTATGTTTAGTCAGGCATGAGTATTCTTGTTTTCATTTCCCTGACAATTTGGGTTTATTTGCTTCTGGTTAGGGGCAATTTCTGGCGTTGTAATCAGTTTTTGGTGTCTGTCAAATCTCCGCCATCTTATCCGCCAGTGGCAATAGTTATCCCTGCAAGGAATGAAGCGGAGACTGTAGGCACATGTATTAAATCTTTACTAGCTCAAGATTATCCTGGGGAGTATAAGATTGTAATAGTAGACGATCAAAGTACAGATGACACCAGGGAAATAGCTACAAAGGTTGCCGGGGAAAAACAAAGGGAAACAGACGTAGAAATCTTGACGGGGAAGCCTCTTCCCGTTGGCTGGAGTGGCAAACTGTGGGCGTTGTATCAAGGGGTAGAATGGGCAAAACAAGTTGGAAAATGGCAGTATTTTCTTTTCACTGATGCCGATATTCAACACCCCCCTAATAACCTTACCCAGTTGGTAGCTTTAGCAGAAACGAATAATCTAGATTTAGTCTCCCTGATGGTAAAATTGCATTGTGAAGGCTTTTGGGAAAAACTGTTAATCCCCGCCTTTGTCTTCTTCTTCCAGAAACTGTATCCCTTTGCCTGGGTTAACGACAGAGAAAGTAAAATTGCAGCTGCCGCCGGGGGTTGTATTCTTATCAGCCAATCTGCTTTGACTCGTATTGGTGGTATTCAAGCCTTAAAGGATGCCCTCATAGACGATTGTACCCTAGCCAGCATGGTCAAAAACACACTACCCCCCTCCAGTAGCATCTGGCTGGGTTTGACTAATTCTACTTTTAGTCTCAGGCGCTACAATAGTCTGGGGGAAATATGGCAAATGGTATCCCGCACCGCCTTTGCCCAGTTAAACTACTCCCCCTGGCTACTAATTGCCACAGTTGTGGGCATGGCCATCACCTATCTTATCCCCCCTGTTGCCCTAGTCTACGGTATGCTCACCTCCCACTGGCTGACTGCAGCTTGTGGCTTTGTCACCTGGCTGTTGATGGCTTTTAGCTACCTACCCACCCTGAGATTATACCACCTTTCCCCTGTTTACTCTCTCTTGCTATGGTTTATAGCCCTGTTATATACCCTGATGACTATAGACTCCGCCTGGCAGCACTGGCAAGGAAGGGGTGGCCAGTGGAAGGGTAGAATATATTCCAAAGTTGCTGCTAGGGACAAATGAGTTTTATACTAGAAAAGAGAATTAAAGTGGGGGATTCCCTTTATCTTTCCCCCATGGGTTGTGGCACTTGGGCCTGGGGTAACCGCTTCCTTTGGGGATACACGCCACAAATGGATGGGGAATTGCAACGAGTCTTTAACCTCCTAGTATCCCAAGGGGTTACCTGGTTTGATACAGGGGATTCCTATGGTACAGGTAAATTTAATGGCAGGAGTGAGACCCTCTTGGGTAAATTTAGCAGAGAGTATAAGGGAGATCATCAGGATGAGATAGTAATTGCCACCAAGTTAGCACCATACCCCTGGCGTTTAACCCCAGAATCCCTCATCAAGGCTTATCACCAATCCGCTGCCAGAGTTGGCCGTAGTATAGAATTAGTACAACTGCACTGGTCTCCGGCTAACTATTTCCCCTGGCAAGAGAAGCCCCTATTGGAGGGACTTGCCCGATTATACCATAAAGGGGAAGTAAAGGCTATTGGTTTATCCAATTATGGCCCAAAAAACCTCCTTCGCGCTTATAATTACCTGTTAGACAGGGGAGTTAGAATTAGTACTCTTCAGATACAATACTCCCTCCTTTCCACCTATCCCTTTGTCAAACTAGGACTAAAGGAGTTGTGCCAGCAGTTGGACATTAAAATTATAGCCTATAGTCCCTTGGCCCTGGGACTATTAACCGGTAAATACTGGGATGAAAATAGTTTACCATCTGGAGCCCGTGGGGCTTTATTTAGACAACTTATACCAGCTGTCAAACCCCTTTTATACACCCTCCGGGAAATCGCCGAAAAAAATGGAAAAACCATGGCGCAAGTGGCCATAAACTGGTGTATCTGTAAGGGCACTATCCCTATCCCCGGCGCCAAAACTGTACAACAGGCAAAAGAAAACTTAGGGGCTATTGGTTGGCGGTTATCCCCAGCAGAAGTCACAGAATTGGAAACCGTTGCCCTTTCCCTGAATAAGCAAATGATTCAAAATATCTTCCAAACTGCCTGAAAAGGAGGTAGGAATCCCATTTACCCCCTCCCCATATCAATTTTAAACCGTGGCTAACTCTTGTGGCCGTTTGCTGTTACGAATCCCCTCAATTACTTCAGCATAATTGGGAGCTTTGAAAACGGCTGAACCGGCTACAATAGCATTAGCACCCGCTTCTATAACTTGCCAGGCGTTGCTGGGTTTTATCCCTCCATCCACCTCAATCCACGGGTTTAACCCCCTTTCGTCACACATTTGTTTTAAAGCCCTGATCTTGGGCACCGCCGCCGGGATGAAGGATTGCCCACCAAAACCTGGGTTGACACTCATAATCAACACCAAGTCACATACATCCAACACATATTCGATGAAGGAAAGAGGGGTGGAGGGATTCAATACTACCCCTGCCTGTTTCCCCAATTCCCGAATTTGACAAAGGGCACGATGGAGGTGTACAGTGGCATTATGTTCAGCATGAATGGAAATTATATCGGCCCCAGCCTTGGCAAAATCTGCTATATACCTCTCTGGCTCTACTATCATTAAATGTACATCCAAGGGTTTTTTGGTATAGGGGCGAATGGCCTCCACCACCAACGGCCCTATGGTAATATTAGGCACAAAACGACCATCCATCACATCCACGTGAATCCAGTCAGCACCAGCTTCATCCACCGCCTTTACCTCTTCCCCCAGACGGCTAAAATCCGCCGATAGTATTGACGGCGCCACTACTATTTGCCTTTCACTCATACTCCTTTCTCCCCATTTATACCTGTTATTGTTGAGAATTGTAACAAAATATTTAGAGTTCTTTTTGGAGTACAGTTATATTGTTAAAATGCAGAAATTTCCCCTGCCCCTTGGGTAAAAAATACCCCACAGCCACTGTCAGCATTACTGCTTGGCGTGGTTGTGGTGGCACTTTTACAGGAATTTTAGTGCTTTAAAACCGTAATACAATAATAGAGCGATAAGGGAAAAAACAAGGAGAATCCCAAAATAGGCTACCACACCGGACATTTTCATTTCTCCCTACTAGAAACAGTCTTGCATTCTACTACATCCTCTCCCCCCTGGCAAGGGTATGGGGGAAGGTGGGATGTAGGGTGTAGGATGTAGGGTGTAGGGGTTAGGATGTAGAATGTAGGGGATAGGGGGCATACGGCAATAAGCAGTTATATGGGAAAGGCACATATCCGGATGTGTTATAATGGCAGGGCACTATGGAACAGTCATCCCTAGAAAAACTCTTAAATGCCATCGCCAGAGGGGAGGTTTCGCCTCAGGAGGGTTTGGCTTTGCTCAAACATCTCCATTTTGAGGAGGTGGAAGACTTCGCTAAAATCGATTACCACCGCCAAATACGTACTGGCTTTCCTGAGGTTATCTGGTGTCAAGGGAAAACCCCTCAACAAATATCTAAGATTATCACCTCCATGCGTCAACGCACACCCCTTGTCATCGCCACCCGTCTCGAGTCCGATGTAGCTACCTTACTTCAAGCAGAAATACCTGATTTGCGTTATTACCCAGTGGCACGAATAGCTGCAGTGGGACAAACAGAGGTAAAATATAATGGGACTATTGGCATTCTCACCGCAGGTACTGCTGATTTACCTGTAGCCGAAGAGGCTGCTGTTACTGCCCAATTGTGTGGCTTTGAGGTTATTAGACTATGGGATGTGGGAGTGGCTGGTATTCACAGACTCCTTTTTCATCGTCGCCTCCTCTCTCAAGCCGATGTGTTGATTGTAGTGGCTGGTATGGAGGGAGCATTACCTTCTGTCGTTGCCGGTTTGGTGGATTGTCCAGTTATTGCCACACCCACTAGTATTGGTTATGGTGCCCATTTTAGCGGTTTAGCCCCCCTTTTGACCATGCTTAACTCTTGTGCCCCAGGTGTCGCTGTGGTTAATATTGATAATGGCTTTGGTGCTGCCATTTTGGCTGCTAAAATTTTAAGACTGGCTAATCGTTTCCATGAAAAACAATAACTCTCAATTTATTCCCTGATGGAAATTATTGTTTAAACGCAATGAACCCTCTATAATACGGGCAAAGATTTATCTTTTCCCCCGGAGGCAGAATCTGAAAAAAAATTAATCCCCCCAAGGGGTAATTCCTGAGACAGGCGAAAAGGAGAATTATTTTGGGTTTAGATATAAAAAAAAATCACCGGCGGCGTCACAAATTAAATCCATCCACTATTAGGCCCCTGCCTCGGCTATATATACCTCCCCCCCAAAAAAACCCTACAATTCCAGTGGTTTGCCCTATATGATTCTATTCTACACACTCACATCCAGCTCATTGAATCCGGTAAATTAAGGGCAGTCTAAAACCGAAATACTGCCTGTCAATTACAGGGATAAAATTCGCAGACAACATAGTATTCGGGGGAAAGATATTGTTGGGCAACCCTCTGTAATTTTTCGGGCACAAAACTCCTAACAATATGAGGATATTTTAAGGCTAAACGGGCATCCTCTAGGATTTGATAATAACCGTATAATCCCGCTAATTGTTCGGGGGTTTCTGTACAAAAAATGTAATCATGACATAAGTTTCTTTGGGCATTTTTCAACTCGGCAATGGTCACGGGTTGATTGTGTAAACGATAGATTTCCTCTCTGATTATCTCTTCTATCCTCTCCCCAGAATTCTCTTTCAGATGGGCGGTAATGGTAAACAGACTAGAATGCTTCTGTAGGGAAAATTGTGCAGAAACATCAAATACCAACCCCTTCTCATCTCTCAATCTGCGCACCAGTCGCGAAGTCCTACCCCCCGCTAGTATAATGGACAATATGTCTAAACCTATAGCCCCCTCCAAATCCTCAACTCCTGGCCCCATCCACGCCATCACTAAACGGGAATTCTCTAAAAAGGGCAAGTATAACCTCTGTCGGCGAATGTCCACCAAGGGAGGCTCACTGTCTATGATAACAGGAGGACACTCGGAAGGCACACTAAAATCCCTAAAACAATTTTCCACCAAGAATATGGACTCCTCACGGGAGATATTTCCTACTATCACCACATTTACATTCTCCGGCTGATAGTAGGTTTTATGATAACAACGCATCTGATTGGGAGTTGTCTGTAATAAGTTGGCTTCCTCCCCTAACACCGAACGACCATAGGGATGAAACTGATACAATGTACTGTTTACTGTCTGGAATATTAGCCACTCTATGTCATCATGGCTGCATCTTATCTCCTCTAATACTACCTCCCTCTCTAAATAAAATTCCTCTTCGGCAATCTCAGCCGCCAAAAGGATTTCTGCTAAGTAGGGGAGGGTTTTGGCAAAATAATCGGTAGCAGTGGCCAGGAAGAAACGAGTATAATCATAACTGGTGGCGGCATTGGTACAACCCCCAGATGACTCTACCAGATAGTCAAAATCCCCCGGCAAAATCCTCTTTGTCCCCTTAAATATCATATGTTCCAAAAAATGGGATATTCCTGACCAAGATTCTGGCTCACATACTACCCCCACATTCATCCATACATCCGCCACCACCACCTCACTGCTGGGAATTTGTTTATGTACCAGTGTTACTCCTGTGTCTAACTTGATTACATCCAGGTCTTGTCTACTCGGGGTGGTTGTTTCTGACTTCACTAGTGCGATCATGGATTAGGGTTTTTAAATTTCCTATGGGTTTTCAGTTTTTCTTAATCTTATCTCCAAAAAAGCCGAATATGTAAACCGGATAACATTTTTTCACTAAGTCAGAGAATCTTGGCAAATACCAGGTAGACTAGAAACTAGGGGGAGGATTCTGTAATCTTCTCTATGTTGCCTGCTTTTACCCATCCCTCTTGATTACTCCCAGGAATACGCACTCTTTGCCAACGCCCATCCTCGCTTACTCCCAAGACTATGAGTTCCGTATTATAGGCTACTCCACCTATCCTTTCTGAATCCTGTGTTGGTTCGGCCCTTAAACTTAAACCACTGGACCATATTACTCTAGCACGATAGGCCCCCGCCGGCAACTGTTCAGTAGAAGTTTTCTTCTCCTCTGTCTTTTTCCCCTCAGCCGCCAGTTGAGGAGTTTCTTTAGGGGAATTATTCTCATTTGCAACGGTGGCAGTATTAGCCTTTTTCGACTCTGTTACCTTTTTCCCATTAGCATTAGTATTCTGCTGTTTCTCTCCCTCGGCAGTTTTGTCTTCAAAAGTGGGTTTTGGTGGGTTGCCGCCGACGTTGGTGAGGAAAAAATAGGCCCCTCCCGCAATCCCAGCGCCAAACAGTATAATTCCCAAAACAAAGCCTATCAGAAACTGGAACAGACTGGATATACTCATACTTTTGCCTAGCCTACAGTCTATTTATTTCCCAACCTTTGATGTTAGCAAATTATTGTCTACTTGGCTCAGCTCCCAGCATATTTGTTGAAACTTTTTTCCTCTTCTTTTTTCTCTTTTATCGATGGAATTTCTGGCGCCATTAAGTCTATGTAAACTATCTTTTCCCTGGGAATTTTGCCCGTGATAGTTTTCATTTTTTCTAACACCATCAACTGTTCTGGAAATTTTGAAGTATAAGGGCCTATGTACACTGTCCCAATCTCCGTTAATAATACCATATTGGCAGGGTTTCGCCAATCTATAGTGTTTATTTTGACAGAAGATTGCTCGACCATGTAGTAAATTTCCTGCCAGTAGGGCAAATAAGTCTGGGGCCAGCCTATAATTTTAAGTTGGGGTATTTTCTCTTTATGCTTTTCTAGATTTTGATAGAATTTCTTGTCCACAAAAACCCCATCAGCATCCAGATACCCCGTCTTTTCAAAGGTTATCTGTTGTGTCTTTGGGGAAATCTTGGGAGAAAATGCTACCGCGACTGGCGGTTTCTCTTTCAGTCTAATCTTGAGACGTGGCGGCTGAAATTCCTTAATCACTACTACATCTTCTACTGGCATTTTCCTCTTGATGTCCCTGGCTAATTTTTGGGGAGAAAGTTTCAATATAGACTGGGGGTATCTAAGAGGGATTAAACCCCTAATTTCCTCCACCGTCATTAATTCATTCCCCTCAATTTCTATTTGTTTACTATCTCTGATTACCCAGTGGGGCAAGGTAGTATACCAAAAGGTTGTAGTGACAAACCCTAAAATTGCCCCGAATCTAAAAAGGGATGTAAGCCGACGAATCCGACGCTCTCTTTCCAGCAATTTCCTACGGTTTTTTAACTCAGTGGTGGAAATCACATTGGGATATATCATAGCCTTTTCCTGTCTCACTATTTCTTCATAAGGGAGCCCATGTTTACTATTTTTGTTCTAGAATTCTTCTAGTCTAGGATTCATTTAAATTTTGTTGATAAAAATCTAGCAAACCCCCCCAAATTTCCTCCAATTTATCCTCTAGACTATGATCACTCTCCAATTCTCTGAGGATGGCTTTGGGATTTTTGTTTAAATACTCTCTACTACAGCTTACAGGAATTATCTCATCTTTTGTGCCGTGGAAAATGAGAGTGGGAATGTCATTTTTCAGTTTTGACTCATCATAGGACATCAAATCTTCCCAAAAATTGTAGCTCAAGGGCAACTCTTTTTTGTAACCATAGTGATAGAAATAATAACTTCCCTCCCTCCTCCACTTTTCCATCTTTTCCTCAGTCATGATTCTCATTAGATTCTCGGCAAAATTAAACGCCGGCGCCAACAAAACTAAGGCTTTAATCCTCCCAGGGTGTCTTTCCCCTACCCAACTCGCTGTTAATCCCCCAAAACTCGAACCTATTATTACACAATCTTGTGAGGAAGACAATACAATTTCACTCACCTGCTGAATCTGACGCGTAAGAGTCAAACTAAAAAAATCTGGCAAATTCAAGTCGGCTATCTCTAAATCTATCCCCAACTCCTCATATTTTTTCCTGAAATATCCCGCTTTCGCCGAATTGGCACCTGAAAGAAAACCATGTAAGTATAAGTGTTTGTATCTTTTCAGTAGTTGTTCCATTGGCTCCTTTTTTACTACTAACGAATATACCTCCCCATTTTAACCACAGGAGATTAGTGTAAAGGTTATAACAAAAAACTTATACAGTGTTATCATCACCCTTATAAAAAACTACGAAGTTTTAATGGTATGGCTTATAAATTCGGGCATTAGGTGTGTCACGCTTGCTTTTTTCTTTCCCATTGCCTGTAGTTTTATACTCCTGGGGCAAAAACCCCCCCTCACCCTCCTTCATTCTCCCCCCCCTACCCACGGGCATATCATTACACATCCTAATCTGCAACAGTAAGGCCTTGGGTTTTTATGTTAACGTGATTGACCCTTCTGGAAAATCATAATTATCATACCGGGAACTGTTTGAAACAGGGTAGTCACATGAGATTCAAAACGGGTAGCGATAACGGGAAATGTGCGTTGACCCATGGAGGTGATAATCTTAGATATTTGTTGAGGGGTTTTCCCCTAACACCAGATAACCTCAGGAAAGCTAGTGGGTATTTGGCGGTGGTAATCGATTTTAGCGATGTCTGAGTAAAGCCAAACCTTTCCAAGGGGAAACCTCTCCTCTGGCTATGACATTTAAGAGTTTTTCTAGGGATGACTGTCCCGTAGTCCCCTGCCATTATAACATGTCCGGATATGTGCCCTTCCCATTTAAGGGCTTATTGCCTTATTTCCCCGTGGGTGTGGCCCATTATATCCGTTTAGTGCCCCTGGTGGAAAGGGTTATTAGTCGAGTCTACCCGTAATTGCAGTAGATACGCCAGCAAATACGAACAAAACCACCACCCTGCCGCCGCCAAAGCCGTCGCTACCCAAGTTGTTAAACAGTTAAAGGGTAATTTTAATACAGTGTGCTACACATTTATTTATTTCATGATAATGCCTTTACGCTTCACCAAAGTTTTTTGGTGGGTTTACCACAGGGCAACAACAACATTATAGCCTTCAAATCTGCTAACTAGTTACACCAAGAGACAAGGGAAATTACCTCATCAGTAGTTATGCTATTTAGGGGATAGTATTTAGAGGGGTTCCCGCAATGATAAAATGAACCTAGGCCCATGAGAGGCTACCCCCTAGAAAGACGAAAGGATACCATAGTCATATACTATACTATAGTCATGGGCTTTGACGGTTCACCCAAGGGAAAATTAGCAGTGGAAAAAGGGAAACAACTTTTCACTATAGCTCAACTGCCAGAAAGGGTCAAAATCCCCCTTCAGTTTACGGTTTATCATCTGGAAACTCAAAAACTCCGCCCTAATTCCCAGAATTGGAATTCTACCATGAGCCACTGAGACTGGTATGAGATGACTGTTGTATGTTTAATCTTTCCCCTGCCAAAATCCCACCAAAACCCAACGGTAAAGGCTTATTAAAACTACTCACCCTTAGAATCATCTGGTTGAGTAGTACTAGCATATTGGTTTTGTTTGCATTGTGTGCCGTATGTCTCGTTATTTGCAAGCAAAATATCCAAGCCAGCCTGGAAGAAGCCAGTGTCTACGCTGTCAGACAATTGGATTTCTCCCTGGTGGAATTAAAGAGTGACTTTTTGGCTACTAGTACATCCCTTTCTGGCAATATCCCCCCGCGAGTCTCCCAAAGACTACACCAAATGCGACTGCAAAACCAAGAGTTGATTCGGCTTAGTCTTTTTGATGCTAAAGGGAAACTATTAGGCTACAGTGGCGGGAAAACCCCTATCCCTCCCCCACAATTTTCCCCCACCATATTCTCCTCCCTCCAGCAAGCCACTTTGGATTTATATATCAGCAACTTGAAATTACAAGACAACACCCCCTATCTAGAAATCGCCGCCATCACCACTGATAGTCTAGGATTTTCCACGGGCTTACTGGTGGGACAGGTAGACTTGAGCCAACTATGGTATAATGCCCTGGCCCAGAAAATCGGCAAAACCGGTTATCTCTACATCCTCGACGACAATGGTGTAGTTATGGCCGCCATTAATCCCTCCTGGTTAGGCAGACAAAGTCAACACCGATGCCCGCAAAATCCCTTCTCCCTCCACATCTGTCAGGGAATTAATGGACAACCCGTCTTCACCATCAGACAACCTCTTCAATTCTTGCCTTGGTCTGTAGTGGTAGAACAACCTATAATGGAGGCCATTGGTCCTTCTATTATCCCCTCTTCTGTCACCCTTATCATTGTCGTCGCCTCTTTTGTTACCCTCCTGCATACCATCCAATTCCTCCGTCAGAGAATCATTCTCCCCATCCGATTGTTAAACCAGGGCGTAAATCAAATCCAACAGGGTAACAACTTCACTCCCCTCCAACTCCCTCAAACCGACGAATTGGGGCAATTGGCCCAAACCCTTAATATGATTGTAGATGCGGCTAAGAACTCTCTTACAAGACTAGAAACCTGTGTACAGGAAAAAACAAGAGAGCTACAAGCCTCCTGCCAAAAACTGCAAACCCTCTCCCAAAAACTGGAATTCCACCTCCAAAACACGCCCCTCGCCGTGATAGAATGGGACAGGGAAATGCACATTGTCCGCTGGTCACCCCAAGCTGAAGGGGTTTTCGGTTACAAGGCTAGGGAGACCATTGGCAAATACTGGCTAGAGATACCCATAGTACACGAAGAGGACCAGGATTTAGTAAAAACCACCATCCACCAGCTGCTTACGGGACTAGCCCCTCGTAACTGGTGCCTCACCCGCAATTATACCAAAAATAAGACCATTATCTACTGCCAATGGTATAACTCGGTTTTGCTAGACGCCGCCGGTAATCCCATCTCCATCTTGTCTCTGGTTTTAGACGTCACTGAGGAGATTCTAACCAAGCGAAGACTAATTGTAGCAAAAGAAAAGGCGGAGAGTACTGCCCAAGCGAAGGGTAATTTTCTTGCTGCCACGAGTCATGAGATTCGCACCTCCATGAATGGTATTATTGCCATGTTGGATTTTTTGGCAGAAGAAAATTTGAGTCTAGAACAATTTTATTATGTGGAAATAGCCCGAAATAGCGCCACTTTGCTTCTCCATCTCCTCAATGACATTCTTGATTTTTACAAGATGGAAGCCGGAAAGTTAACCATTGAAAAGTTTTGCTTCAACCTGCCAGAAAAACTCAAAAAAATATATCAATTTTTCCTGCCAATAGCCGAGAAAAAGGGCCTAAAATTAGTCCTCAATATAGAAGGCCTAAAAGATGTAACCCTTGTAAAAGGTGACCCTTATCGTCTAACTCAAGTTTTAAACAACCTAGTAAGCAACAGCATTAAATTTACAGAAGCAGGAGAGATTACTATAACAAGCAGCCTAGAAATTAGGGAAGGCCAGTTGTTGTTCACCACCTCGGTTAGAGATACAGGAATAGGAATACCCCCAGAAAAACTGACAAAATTGTTCAAACCCTTTAGTCAGGTGGACGACAGCACCACGAGAAAATACGGTGGCACGGGCTTGGGATTATCCATCACCAAAAACCTCTGTGAATTGATGGGAGGAAACATAGAAGTTACCAGTGAGTTGGGAAAGGGAAGTTGTCTTACTTTTTATGTTATTTTTGAGCCCGCTGACATGGAATTACCAGCAGACAAAAAGGAAGATAAAAATCCACATCCACCTTCCTTTAAGAAGAGAGAAGGAAAAATCAAAATTTTGCTAATAGAAGACAATAAAGTAAACCAACTAGTGTGTAGAAAACTGTTGGAAAAAATACCCCTAGAAATTGAGGTGGATGTTGCCGACAATGGCAAAGAAGCCTTAACCCTTCTGCAAAATAACCCCACCAACCCCTATGACTTAATCCTCATGGATTGTCTGATGCCAGAAATGGATGGCTACGAAACCACCCGACGAATTCGTGGAGGAGAGGCTGGCAATGTCTATCTGCATACCCCCATTATCGCTATGACGGCTAATACCATGAAAGGAGACGAAGAAAAATGCCTCGCTGCCGGCATGAATGACTATGTTAGTAAACCCGTCAACCAAACCCTCTTCCTAGCCAAAATCTGTCAGTGGCTTGAGAGATAGTATAATAATGATAATCATTTTATATAAGAAAGGGAATGAGAGTGGCATACATCTTAGCCACCCCAAGAGGGGGAACTTACAAACTAGGCCAAATGATTTTACCACAGTTAGAGGTAGGGACTCATGGGGCGGAGGTGGCAGGCATATTTCTCTTCGATGATAATTGCTTTGTACTACGCAAAGGCGACCCCGTAGGAGAATGACTAGCCAAAGTTGCCAAAAAGAAGAATATGCCTGCCCATGATGCGTGACATGTGTGCTTTGGAGCGAAATCTAGCTTCAGGGGAGGCAAAATGGTGTGACGAAGAGGGAAAAGGGAGAATCCAACCCGGCAATTGTATTCCCAAAGACGTGGTAGAGGGAGTTACAGTTGGCTGTTTCCCTGACTTTGACTTTTATGCCGCCTTCGCCGACAATCCCCCTAACCATGTAATTACCTTATAATCCCTATATAATCACTCTAATCCCTCTGAGGGGTTAAAATTCCAATAACCGGCATTTTTTATAAACCCCCATCTCCATTCCGCTACATTTCCCATTTACATTTCTTAATTTTAAACACAAGGGCGGGATTTTTTTGGCAGAATGGGAGAGTGGGGGACGGCGGGTATAGAGACCGCCAGGGGTTATCCTGGGCATAATTTATATGCAAAAAAATAGCAAATAGAAGGGTAGTAGAGGAGGGGGTTTTAACAAGTATAGAGGGCTTTGTAGCCATATTATTGAGAATACATTCAAAAATAATACTCTTCAGAGAAAAAAAAGAAAGACAAGTGCACCCCGCCGTGAGAAGCAACGCCAGAAGCCTAATGGTGGGAGTCCTACCAATAAACTTTAAGCCAATACCCCTATTCTGGGATCTTGTGCTGGGATGCGGGGGCGAGGTAGATGATAATACTACGGTTGATTTGTGCCCGGAAATTTTTTATTAGTACTAAATATTAACAACAAGGGAGAGAGAGAGGAGATTTGTGGGCACAAAACCATGATACATTCCCGGGGAGGTTAGTGGGTATTATTATCAAAAAACTTAATCCAGCTAGGAAAGAAAAAGGGCCCGAGGGTGCCTGTAACTATAGGGGGGTTGACAGGCGGGTTAACAACCACTTACGGCATTATAATTATAAACCCCCACACCCTAACCCCTAAATCCTACATCCTACCCCCTATTCCCATGGCTAACCCCAAACCATTGCCAAAGAGTCATGGGGGGGTTTAGGTGAAGGGTTTTTAAACCGCATTTTTGGGCGCCTATAATGTTATTATAATTGTCGTCAATAAACAAGGTTTTTGCCGGTTCTAAATTAGCATGCTCTATTACGTATTGATATATTTTTGTGTCCGGTTTGTGTAGGCCAATCTCGTAGGAATAGAAGATTTTTTCAAATAAGTTTTCCCAGGAATAACTGGGGTGGGTTGCCCTAAATTTTTCGACTACCTTCTTAATGTGGAGGTGGTTAGTATTACTCAGAATAAATGTCCTCTTATTGTTACTAATTTGGGCCAAAAATTCTCCTACATAATCTGGAAAATCTCCTAACATTTCCTGCCAAATTGCCTCGATTTCCGCCAGTGGCAAATCCAAGGCCGCCCTTTCCCTGATTGCTTCTAGGAAGGTATTATCCTCAATTTTGCCTACTTCATATTGGTAAGCAATGCTTCTCAATTCGTCTAATAGCTGAGGGGATTTATTAGGACTTAATTCCATTATTTTCTGGTAGGGCTTTTCCATGTCTACCTCAATAAGCACTCCCCCCAAATCAAAAATGATAGCATCAACTGTGGCCAAATCTATCTTACTCATCCTGGGCACAATATCATGGGAAAACAGCAACATTATACCCCCTACCAACGAGACAAATTAGAGGCAAAAACCTGAAGACGAAACCATAGGCGAGGATTGAAGTGGGGCAGCCAAGATTGTTGTCTTTGTAACCACTGGGGAAACCAACGGCTAAATAACAGGTTTTTGAAAGCAGAGGTAGTAAAACTTAAATAAGACAACAACCACCGGAATATGTCTTTGCTGCCTGCCATCTCCCATATCCAAATAAGCAGTCTGGGATTCTTCACGGCAGCCTTTAGGGCCAAACGATTAAAAGTAAGCCAGGATGCCTTATCCTTTATAAAAGTATCTGCCGTTTCCGGCTCCTCTGCCAATATGCCGAAAAAAGTATTTAAGATGGCATTTATTCTCTCTGGTGGTAAAGTTTTATATGTTGGCACCATCATCCCCTTGGAGAATAACCACGTCACTGCAATGTTGCTTTGATATGCCTGAATGTGATTGAGGGATTTACTATCCAAAAGATTGTATTTAAGTGCAATATCCAATAGACTAGTCAATTTGCCCAGATTGCGCACCAGAGAGCCAAATCCTGTAAAAATAAGAGGAGACTGTAAGGATGCTGCATCTCCTATGGCCAAAATTCTCTCTCCCGCAACTTTACGCTCGTTACCATTTATGGTAAAACGCCCTGGTATATATCCGAAAGTAGCTTTTTTCCACACTAACTGTTCCATTTCACAACGACGATATTCTGGCAGGATGGAGAAGAAGTCTTCATACATTTGTAACAAAGACCCCGGATTATCTGGATGGACTTGGTGATAATGGAATAGGTAAATAGTCAACTCATCCCCCCCGCCAGGAAACAACTCCCAAATTAACTGTCTGCCGCGGGAGATGTCTCCATGGGAAAACAAAACATCCCCGTAACGTTTATCCCATACTTCCGGTTTAATTCCCTCTACTACCGCGCCTACAGTTGGGCAAACACTATCAAAAGTCCTTTCTCCCCACAGTTGCCACGCTATGGGGGAGGCTGTGCCCATAGCATCAATTAATAGTCTACCACTAGCCTCCTTTGGTGAACAAGTGGGCAGATGGGTGGCGTTTACTATTACTAAATCTTCCCCCACAGTTACTTTCTCGAATTCTGTTTCCTCCCATATTTCTCCCCCATATTGTTTTATTTTCTCTCCACAAACACTTAGTAGCCTACTGGTGTCAATTGCCACATTTAATACTCTCGGAGTATGCAATACTTCCGCCTTCAAATGGGGGGGAATATTGCCATCAAAAAACTTACTAAATCCATCCTCGTATTCAGCTGCAATCACGTATTCAAATTCCTTTTCTGTGAATAAACCCAAGTCAATCAAAACTTGGAATTCCTCTCGGGAAATATTCCATTCCCTATTCATTCTGCCAAATTTCAGTCTTTCAATCAAAAGGATATGGTAACCCTTTTTTGCCATTAATGCCGCATGAATTGCTCCCAAGGCTCCTCCCACGTAGATAATGTCATATTCCGGTTTCCCCTTTAGCTTTTCAAAAAAAACCACGGGGGATTTTTTAAATCTATTTTCTCCTCTTTTTATTTTCACACTTTCTCGCCACTGTTTTTCCCACCAGTATACCCTCTTTAAATCATATTCTCCATTGGGCATTTTCCGAAAGTATTTTACAGTCTCTGGATAGTGGGCTTCCAAAGCGGTAAAAATATCACTTTTATTTAAGTCTATGTCAGGTAGTGGCGGGTATTGAGGGGGGAATTGGGTCCGAATTGCCTTTTCTAAATCCCTTTTAATGCGAATTTCTCCCTTTATTTTTTTCTCCCCCCAACGGAACATTTTTAGATATGTAGTTCGTTGTAAATTCCAAACAAAAATAGAAAGACTCCCTTTCCCCTCAAACTCCAGACGAATCCCATCGGGGGTTTTAAATTTCTTCCCCAGTGGGGGTTGCCATTTCTCCTGCAGCCACTGACAAACTTCTGGGGTGTGGGGGGTGGGTATTTCCCTGTAGAGGATTTCTTGAATCTGCATTGTCACCGTGTTATGCCGTGTTGTACCTTCTTGCAATTATTATGGCCCATTTATTGCAGCCGATTGCTGACACTCCTTATTTTTCCCCATTATCCCCCATTCAGCGCTGATTCTCAATATATAGCGCCACTACTATCTTTATTTTACATTTCACCTATGGGTTGTGATGTTGGTAAGCCAAAATTATATTCCCCACTATAGGCAGAATAAAACTACTAATAAAGGTGATAATAGCAACAGTCCAGAGGAGATGAACATAATCTTCAATCATAGTTGCTCTCTCCCATAGCCCCTCCACCCTTATTTTACCGTTTGGGAGGAATCTATCTTTTTTTTTTGTAACAAAAATATATAAAATGCCTACCTGAATAACCAAAATTCTTTCCGCTACTTTTCTCAATTTCTTAGAGCCATAGCACAAGCTATTTATCCCAAGTATTACCTGTTTTGTAACCCTATTTGCTTTCCTAGGGGGTAGAAGGTAATCTGCCCGATAGGACTTTTTTAAATGCCTTGCTGTCCCCGCCGCAAAAGGTTTTAAACCCGAAGTGCTTCTCAATAAAAACCTCAAATTATATCTTCATTTATTTCCCTGGCTTTAAATTTAAATTTACTAAAAAAATTGCCATGTCAAGACGTTATCCCTCAAATATATGAGCCGTATTGGAGAACAAAAAAATAATAAAAAAGACCCCCGTAATGCCATGTAAATTAAACGGGGGAGACAACTGTCAATGAATATATAATAGCAGGGGGAATTGTGGGGGGTCAACAGAAAGGAGACTGGTTTATGAGCATCTAAAACATGTTATAACAAAAGCTAGACAGACTTTAAATATGGCTGGTGTTGCGGCCCGACCCCACAATGGTAAAGAGTAATCCTATAGAGTAGCCAACACGCGCTCAATCCGCTCCAGTGCCCAGTCTAGTTGAGAGCGAGTGATAACCAGAGGCGGGGCAAAACGAATAATATTGTCCCGGGTTTCCTTGGCTAGAATCCCCACCTGCATAAGAGCCTTGCAAAAACGACGGGCACCGCCGGCTGAAGGGTATAGTTCCACTCCAATCAATAATCCCCGACCCCTTACCTCTTTAATGTGAGGACTGGGGATTTGCCGCAGACGCCCAAGAAAATAGGCTCCCATTTCAGCCGCCCTCTGGGGTAAATTCTCCTCCACTATCACATCGAGGGCTGCCATGGCTACCGCCGCCGCCAAGGGATTGCCCCCAAAAGTGCTACCATGATCCCCTGGATTGAAAACATCCATTACTTCATGGGTACTAAGAAAAGCCGAAATAGGGTAAAACCCCCCTCCCAAGGCCTTGCCCACAGTAATTCCATCTGGTTTTATCCCCTCGTGTTCAAAGGCAAACATTTTACCTGTCCGCCCCAATCCTGTTTGAATCTCGTCCAATATCAGTAGCACATTATTTTGTCGGCAAATTCTTTCGGCCTCCCGTAGATAGCCCTCGGGGGGGATAATGATGCCGCCTTCTCCCTGGATTGGTTCTAGGAAGAAAGCCGCCGTGTTGGGAGTGATGGCCGCCTCTAGAGCCGCCGCATCCCCATAGGGCACAACCTTAAATCCGGGGGTGAAGGGGGCAAACCCCGACCGGTATTGCTCTTCGGTGGAAAAGCTTATAATACTAATGGTTCGCCCCGCAAAATTGTTGCTGCAAACGATAATTTCGGCCTTATCGGCTGGCACCCCCTTCACCGTGTAGGCCCACTTCCGGATGGCCTTAATAGCAGTCTCCACCGCCTCCGCCCCCGTGTTCATGGGGAGCACCCTGGGGAATCCTGAGATTTTACAAATTTTTTCATAAAACAGCCCCAGTTGGTCATTATAAAAGGCACGGGAAGTAAGAGTCAGTTTGGCGGCTTGTTCCGTTAGCGCTTTAAGAATCCTAGGGTGACAGTGACCCTGATTTAAGGCAGAATAGGCACTCAGACAATCTAGGTATTGGTTTCCCTCTGTATCCCACACCCACACCCCTTGTCCTCTAGTAATTACCACCTCCAGGGGATGATAGTTTCTTGCGCCGTAGGTGCCCTCCAAGTTAATGTAGTCCTGAGTAGTCAAGGCATAGGTGCGAGGGGAAGAAGACAACGTGGTTTGCATAATTTTTCTCTTCCATCAACATCAAAAGGACAAATCAAAAATAGTTATAGGCGAGATAAAAGGGGATTGTAACGGTTTGTGAAATTTGAAACAAAACTACTGTCAGCACTACGGCCGACTCGGTCAACACGCCCCTACTAGTAAACGGGGGAACTGCCCTAGAAACTGTTATTAAGGATACGGAATTAATAAAATTTTAAATCTTCCCCAAAAGAGGCGGCCATGACCTTTGCGATAGAGTCACAGTAGAGTCATAAGAGACAAACGGGAGACTACACAAAGGGGTTACACTAGAGGATGGTTTAGACCCCAAAATAGTCCCTGAGTGTAGAAAATTGGGAAAAATGAGTACTGTCACATCACAACCCCCCTCAAGGGAGGAAAAAGGAAGCAATAGTAATTCCATGAGGGAGTTTTATCAACTCCGGAATAGTCTCTACCTGGCAACTGGTGTTATCGGGACAATCTCATTTTTGCTGGTATGGTTTTTCTATGGTAGCAACACCGCACTCAATTTCCTGTTGGGCGTCTGTTTTAGTCTAGTGTACATCAACATGTTGGCCAGAGAAGTGGAAAGAGTGGGAATTACAAAAAAACGGATTGGTGCCACGCGGTTGGCCGCCTTCGCAGCCCTGATGATTCTGGCCACCAAATGGCAACAACTCCAAGTAATTCCCATATTCCTGGGTTTTTTGAGCTACAAGGGGGCCCTACTGTTCTATATCCTACCCATGAGTCTATGGGAAAACCAGTCTTTTTGGGGACAAAAGGGCTAAATCTGTGATAAATTGTCATCGATTATCCTAATCAAAGATAGTATTGTCAATGATGGTCAACAGTTGTGGCTACCTGGTTAGACTGGCGGCAATAGAGGTAGGAGAACACTTTTACTGGGAAATAGGCAAATACAAGGTACATGGACAGGTATTCCTGGTATCCTGGTTTGTCATGGCAGTGCTGATTGTAGCATCTTTATTGGCTACTCGTAATATAAAAAGGGTGCCAGACGGGATGCAAAACTTCATGGAATTTGTTCTGGAGTTTTTAAGGGGACTGGCAAAAGACCAAATCGGGGAGAAGGAATACCGACCCTGGGTTCCCTTTATCGGTACACTATTTTTGTTTATATTCGTATCTAACTGGTCTGGAGCCCTGATACCCTGGAAGTTAATCCAACTGCCAGAAGGAGAACTGGCAGCTCCTACAGTGGACATAAATACTACAGCTGCCTTTGCCCTCCTCACATCCCTGGCCTACTTCTATGCCGGAATTAGCAAGAAGGGATTGGGGTATTTTGCCGACTATGCCCAACCCTCACCCATTATGGTGCCCTTTAGGGTTATTGAAGACTTCACCCGTCCTCTATCCCTGAGTTTCCGTTTATTCGGAAACATCTTGGCAGACGAGTTGGCAGTGGCAGTGTTAGTACTACTAGTGCCCCTCCTTATCCCCCTCCCACTGATGGTGTTGGGACTATTCCTCAGTGGAATCCAGGCACTCATTTTCGCTACCCTGGCGGGGTCCTACATCGGCGAAGCCCTAGAAACCCATGGCCACGGCGAAGGGGAAGAAGAACACCACTAAAGGCCCCGGAAAATCATCCAGGTGACTTTTAGAAAAAACCAAAATATGTTAAATACATTTTGGGCTTAATAAAATAGCCATTCTATGGTTAACTAAAAAGAGGGAAAATACCCTCAAAATTCTCGGACACGATTGTAGTAAAAAGTAATAAAGAACGAAGGGGAAAACTATGAATCCAATAATCGCAGCAGCCTCCGTAATAGCAGCAGCCCTGGCTGTAGGTTTGGGAGCTATAGGCCCAGGAATAGGCCAAGGAAATGCCGCCGGGCAGGCAGTAGAGGGCATTGCCCGTCAGCCAGAAGCTGAAGGGAAAATCCGTGCTACCCTTCTCATCAGTTTGGCCTTCATGGAAGCCCTCACCATCTACGGCTTGGTAGTGGCACTGGTACTGTTGTTTGCTAACCCATTCTCCTAAACCACGGCAGTAAAATTCAGGTTGTAGGTTTTGGCTGGGCTATTGTTACTAGCCCACAGCCTAAGCCTAAACCCCTGACCAGAAGGTGCCATTATTTTACATCTCCAGGATAATCGGAAATCCGGAAAAGGAAACAACTAATTCCCCACAATCATCATGATGATAAATTGGATTTTTTTGGCGGCTGAAGTTGCCGAGGAGGGGGGTCTATTTGATATAGATGCCACCTTGCCCCTGATGGCAATTCAGTTTTTGGTTTTGGCTGTCATCCTCAATGCCATCTACTATCGGCCCCTGGGCAATGCCATTGATGAAAGGGCCTCTTATGTCCAAGGACAGCTAAAACAGGCCAAAGAACAAAAGGAAAAGGCTGTTGCCCTGGCACAACAGTATGAACAAGAACTGAAGGCAGTCCGCAAACAGTCTCAAGAAATTATCGCTCAGGCACAGGCAGAAGCCCAGAGACTGGTAGCGGAAAAGGTACAAAAAGCACAACAAGAGGTCATTGCTCAACGCCAGAAAGCAGCCGAAGAAATCGCTAAAGAAAAAGAACAAGCCCTCTCGGCGTTGGCGCAAGAAGTAGAGACCCTCAGCAGTAAAATCGTAGAGAAAGTCCTCGCCGTATAGTTACAACTCCATATAACAAGAAAGTTATGAAGATTGGTTTACTCTACCTGGCGATGGAACAAGAAGCGGCCAGAGGTTTCGGCATTAATCCTGACATCCTGGGGTCTAACGTAATAAACCTTGTAATAATGATTGCGTTACTGGTAGTCTACGGTGGGAAGGTGTTGAACAACATCCTCGCCGAAAGACGAGAAAGAATTGCCCAGGAAATCAGAGAAGCCGAAGAAAGAGCCGCTGCCGCCGCCGCTGAACTACAACAGGCCAAGAAAAATCTAGAACAGGCCCATGCCAAGGCGGAACAAATCAAAGCAGAAGCACTCCAGAGGGCAGAACAACTTAGAACAGAAATCCTGGCTCAGGGAGAAAAAGAAATCGAAAAAATGAGGCTCACTGCCGCACAAGAATTGGAGTCCGAAAGAAAAAAGGTCATTTCCACCCTCAAGCGGCAAATAGCCCTCCGCGCCTTGGAAAGGGCTGAACAACAGTTAAAGGAGCGTCTTAATGACGAACTCCAAGCTAAACTTATTACCCGCGCCCTGGAGCAGTTGGGAGGTTAAAGCAGATGCGTCGCAGCATTACAGCAGAAGTAGTGGAGCCCTACGCCGAGGCTTTAATGTCAGTAGCCCAGGCCCACAATATAGTTCAAGACATCGGCGCACAGGTACGGGAGCTAAAAAATATCTTTCAACAATGCCAGGATTTATGTCAATTCTTGGCAAGTCCCCTCATCAAGGCTACTGATAAAAAAGAGGTCATCAGAAAAGCCTTTGGCGGACAGGTTCATCCCTTCTTGCTCAACTTTTTACTACTGTTGGTGGATCGTCGTCGCATTGGTTTTGCACAGGCCATATTTGACGAGTATCTAGGAGTCCTACGGCGACTCAACAACACCGTCTTGGCAGAGGTAACCGCCGCCGTAACCCTCTCCGATGGGCAACGGGAAGCCCTAGTGAACAAAATCCGCTCCCTCACCGGGGCTCAAGCCGTAGAACTAGAAACTAGAGTTGATCCCTCCCTCATGGGCGGCATAATTATCAAAATCGGTTCTCAGGTTTACGATGCCAGTGTTAGAGGGCAACTGCGTCGTCTCGGTTTTGCCCTCTTGGCCACTTAGTTTACTTCTGTTGTTTTTGTATTGGGGAGAACGACAATGGTAGCAATAAGACCAGACGAAATTAGCAGCATTATCCGCCAGCAGATTGAATCCTACGACCAACAGGTACAGGTATCCAATGTAGGTACGGTAATACAGGTAGGTGACGGGATAGCTAGGATATACGGCCTAGACCAGGTAATGGCCGGGGAGTTGTTGGAGTTCGAGGATGGTACCATAGGCATCGCCCTTAACCTAGAAAGGGACAACGTGGGGGCAGTGTTGATGGGTGAAGGGCTAGACATCAAAGAGGGCAGCAGTGTTAAGGCCACCGGTAAAATTGCCCAGGTGCCCGTAGGAGAAGCCCTCATTGGCCGAGTATTGGACGCCCTGGCCCGCCCCATCGACGGTTTGGGCGAAATCCACACCACCGAAACTCGTTTGATCGAATCTCCCGCCCCCGGTATTGTAGACCGTCGCTCAGTATGTGAGCCCCTGCAAACCGGTATTACCGCCATCGACGCCATGATCCCCATCGGTCGAGGTCAGCGGGAGTTGATCATCGGTGACAGGCAAACAGGGAAAACCGCCATCGCCATCGATACCATCATCAACCAGAAAAATGAGGATGTAATCTGTGTGTATGTGGCTATCGGACAGAAGGCTTCTACCGTGGCCAACGTGGTGGAAACCCTCAAAGAGAAAGGGGCCATGGACTACACCATCGTAGTGGCTGCTAATGCCAATGATCCGGCCACCCTCCAATACCTGGCCCCCTACACAGGTGCCGCCATCGCCGAATACTTCATGTACAAGGGCAAGGCCACCCTGGTAGTCTATGACGACTTAACCAAACAAGCTCAGGCCTATCGTCAGATGTCCCTCCTGTTGCGTCGTCCGCCAGGGCGTGAGGCTTATCCTGGTGACGTCTTCTACCTCCACTCCCGTCTGTTGGAAAGGGCAGCCAAACTCAATGACCGGTTGGGCGGTGGCAGCATGACGGCCCTCCCCATCGTAGAAACCCAGGCGGGAGACGTGTCCGCCTATATCCCCACCAACGTTATTTCCATCACCGACGGGCAAATCTTCCTCTCCGCAGACTTGTTCAACGCCGGCATCCGTCCGGCAATCAACGTGGGGATTTCTGTGTCCAGGGTAGGCTCGGCCGCCCAAACCAAGGCCATGAAACAGGTAGCCGGGAGACTAAAACTAGAATTGGCCCAGTTCGCCGAATTAGAGGCCTTCTCCCAGTTTGCCTCCGACTTGGATCCCGCTACCCAAGCACAACTGGCCCGTGGTCAACGGTTGCGGGAACTACTCAAACAGCCCCAAAACTCCCCCTTGGCCGTATGGGAACAGGTTGCTCAAGTATACACTGGTATTAACGGCTACCTGGATGATCTGCCTTTGGAAAAAGTACAAGAGTTCGTGGTCAGTCTGCGCAATTACATCAGAAACAATAAACCCAGATTCATCGAAATTATATCCACAGAGAAGACCCTAACCCAAGAAGCAGAAACCCTTTTGAAAGAGGCCATCGCCGAAGCTAAACAGGCCTTCACCGCCTAAACCCATAACACACCGCAGGGGCGTAGTCTACCAGGATGCGCCCTTGCTACCATTTGTAAATACTAGATAACATTGCTAGAAATATGTCTAACCTAAAAGCAATTCGCGATCGGATCAATGCGGTAAAAAACACCAGAAAAATTACGGAGGCCATGCGACTGGTAGCGGCGGCCAAGGTGAGAAGGGCACAAGAACAGGTTATGGCCACCCGTCCCTTCGCCGATGCCTTGGCACAAGTCCTTTACGGCTTACAAAGTCGTCTCCGTTTTGAAGATGTGGACTTGCCCCTTTTGAAGGAGAGAGAGGTAAAAACCGTAGCCCTTTTGGTTATTACCGGCGACAGGGGCTTGTGCGGCAGCTACAACAGTAATGTTATAAAAAAAGCCGAAGAAAGAGCCGCCCAGTTGAAAGCACAGGGCCTTGAATATACCTACGTGACGGTGGGACGCAAGGCAGAACAACACTTCCGCAGGCGGGGTGAACCCATCAGTCAAACCTTTTATGGTTTAGAACAAATTCCCACCGCCAAAGAGGCTCAGGCTATCACCGACGAGCTGGCTTCCCTCTTTTTCTCCGAAACAGTAGACCGGGTAGAATTGATTTATACCCGTTTTGTTTCCCTCATCAGTTCCAAACCCGTCATCCAAACTCTACTACCCGTAGCCCCCCAAGGCTTGGAGGTAAAAGACGATGAGATTTTCCGTCTGATAGTCAAGGGGGGACAATTCCAGGTAGAAAGGGAAACCGTCAAGCCCACCGTCAGCGAGTTGCCCAGAGATATGATCTTTGAACAAGATCCCGTCCAGATTTTAGACTCCCTCTTGCCTTTGTATATTAACAACCAACTACTAAGAGCACTACAAGAAGCAGCGGCCAGTGAGTTGGCGGCTAGGATGACGGCCATGAGTAACGCCAGTGACAATGCCACCGAGTTGATTAGGACTCTTACCCTCTCCTATAACAAAGCCCGTCAAGCCTCCATCACTCAACAAATCCTCGAAGTGGTGGCCGGGGCCAATGCCCTAGAATAGTGCCAGTGCCAAATGGCCGCCATCCTGGGTTGGGTGTGTTATCTTTAAACCCCAACCTTTTTGTTTTTACCTCCCGGATTCATTTTGATTTTCTGGGAAAAACGAAATGTTGTTTAATCACATCAAAAACTGAACAATCCCAGTAGTCATAATGGGCAACAATCAAGTTATTTTTTATCTTTAACTCACTGCGTCCCGATACAGAAATAAAAGGTTTCCAGGGCAAGGGACTATTCCAAGACATAGTCCAACGGGTGTTGATCTGGTCGTTAACCTGATATATCTCGTGAACTTCTAGTTTCAAATTGCTAAACCATCTCTTCAAAAAAGAGATCATTTCCTTGTACTTTTCTAGGCCATGAAAATCATAAACCGGATCTTTAAAATGGACATTTTCATCGTAAATGCTATAGGTCTGCCCCTCGGGAAATCTCTTATAATCCTCTTTGAGAATTTCTATCAGATTCGCACTCATAAAAGTGGTTAGCATTTTGGCCAATTATCCAAACTAATTACTATTATGTTCCTCTGTGGTCAGTTGCAGGAAAATATCCTCCAGAGAGGCTTTAACCTTTCTCATCTCATAAATGCCAATACCCCGATGCACCAAAAAAGAAACAATATCCCTAGCCAACTCCTCCCTGGCTACCGCTACTTCTATTAGAAAACGTGAAGGAGAAGCAGAAACCGGTTTAAATTCCAGCTTCTGGATGCCCGGGATTTGCTGAAGGTGGGGAATAAGGGCAGAAGGATTGGAATCCACCTCTACACAGTAAAGCTGGGATTGAACTTGAGCAAGTAATTCATCTGAAGTTCCAACAGCTACAATCTTGCCCTTGTGGATGATGGCAACACTATCACAAGTTATGCTAACCTCTGGAAGAATATGAGTGGAAAGAATAACAGTTTTCCTTTCAGCAAAACTCTTGATAAGACTGCGCACCTCTGCAATCTGACGAGGATCTAATCCCACCGTCGGTTCGTCTAAAATGACCACAGGGGGATCATGAATAATAGCCTGGGCAATGCCAACCCGTTGACGGTATCCTTTTGAGAGTTTCCTGATAACCGTATCCGCCCTATCTTCTATCTGACATGCCTTTAATACCCCCTCTATCCGCTGACTGCGCTCACCAGCCGGCACATTTTTAATCCTACTGACAAAACCAAGATACTCTCTCACAGTCATGTCCGGATACAAAGGGGGGGTTTCTGGCAGATAGCCTATTTTGGCCTTCACCGCCATGGGATTAGCGTGCACCTCCTCCCCATCCACCACCACGGTGCCACTGGTAGCTGCTATGTAACCCGTTATAATTCTCATTGTAGTAGTCTTGCCAGCACCATTAGGCCCCAAAAAACCAAGAATAGCACCCTTGGGCACCGTGAAACACACATCTTCCAGAACACACTTGTTACCGTAGGTCTTACTTACATGTTCAACAGCAATCATCCCCCACTAAGTCCATCAGTCAAGACTAACCAAGAAGATACTCCTGCAGATTTTTTTTCTCCAAGGGTTTACGTAGTTTTTCAATGGCTCTAGCCTGGATTTGTCTGACTCTTTCCCTAGACAGATTCATTATCTCTGCGGTGTCGCTGAGGGAATAGATTTTGCCATTTTCAAAGCCATAACGCAGTCGTAGTATTTTTTGTTCCCTTTCATTAAGGAGAGAAAAAAGTGACAGCAAGTCTTTCCGTAGTGTCATCCTCACCAGATTCTCCTCGGGAGTAGCCGATTCTGTCTCAATCAAATCCAGTAGATGGGTGTTGTAGTTTTCCCCCACCTTTAATTCCAGGGAGATGGAACGGGGAATTTGACTCAAAAACTGTTGCAGTTGTGTTACAGTCATTTCCATTGCTTGGGCTATCTCTTCCGTTTTAGCCATTCTCCCCAGTTTTTGGGACAATTGTCTTTGTACCTTTTTCAGTTGGTTAAGTTTTTCCGTGACATACAGAGGCAGACGAATAGTGCGAGACTGGGTGGCGATGGCCCGAGTCATGCCCTGACGTATCCACCAGTAAGCATAGGTGCTGAAATGGTAGCCCTTGGTATAATCAAACTTATCTACTGCCCTTTCCAAACCGAGAGTGCCTTCTTGAATCAAATCCAGCAAGTCTAATCCCCGATTTTGATACTTTTTGGCAATGGACACTACCAGACGGAGATTAGCACTTACCATCCTTATTTTTGCCTTTCTCCCTTCTTGGAGGCTATTTTCTAGCTCGGATACGGAAATACCCGCCAGGAGAGCCCATGTTTTTTTGCCTTCTTGGAGGATTTCTAACAGTCTTTGGGGGGGAATATTAGTTTTGCCCGCCCATTTGTGGAGATTGGCAGGATGGGGTTTTTCCCACAGACAACTATCACAAACACTCACAACGAAGTTGTATTGGGCGATAGCAGGCAGATGTTGATGGTGTAGTCGAACTTGCTGGAGGGATTGGAGTGCCCTTATTTTCTTGGCCAGGGCCAACTCTTCCTCAAAAGTCAACAGGGGAATGCGCCCTATGTCCCTTAAATATAGACGAATTAAATCCCGGGAGTTTGGTAGCTTCTTGTTGTGAAAAGAGGCGGGAGAGTTTGCTCGAGAGGATGGGGAGACTACATCTAATTCTGTCATTCCTTTTGTATTTTTATGTGTTTGAAGTTTGAGGATTGTCAAGTCCTAGCCCCCAATATACAACAAAAAAAAGAAATTGGGTCAACTTTGTCCGAAACAAACACTGTGGTTCAATTCTCCCTATCCTCTTCTTCAAAAAGCAACTGTTCTACAATCCAATTCATCTTTTCGTCCTCCTCAGACAGAATGCGGATTTTCCCCGACTCAATCTTTTCCCCTATAAACAGTATTGGGCTAACAGGAGTACAGACGTTGTATTTTTGCCCCTGGAAATAGAAACTAGCTAAAAATTGTAACTCCTCCGGTTCTATTTCCGAACTATGTTCCTCCACCTCTAAACTAATAATATTCTCCTCTTCCAGTGGTGGAAGTTCGCCACTTGCAGTGAGTATATAACCAGTGCGTTTTAGGGAGAGATTCAATTCTGCTAATACTGCTTTAGCCGTGTCAAAGATGGCAGAAATCTCCTCCTCGTCGTCTACAATTACTGCTTCTCCCTCTTGTTCCCCTTCCCCTTCCACATTTTCCGTGAAAATTACAATTGCCACATCCACGGGCATTAGCAACACATAGGTCTTTCCGTCATATTGTAACTCGTTTTCCAAATAACAATCTAGTTCTCTACCTTTGTCATCGAAGATAGTTACTATCTCCGTCGGTTCATCATATTGCCCGTTGGTAGGGTTAATTTGGGAAGAAGACATAGCAGTGGATACTTTTGGGAAAAATTAAACCAAAACCATGTAGAAAAAAGAATATCATGGTTTGACCCCATGTAGCTCAGTTGCCAACAATTCTGGCCTATTTCCAATTGTAAGTGATTATAATTAGATACAAACACTGAAGTTAAAGGAGGGGAGAGAAAATTGAATGAAGCCCATAGCCGGAGAAGAAGACCAGTTGTGGCTGGAAGAGGAGACGGAGGAAAGTCCACCGTCTGAAAAGAAAAAAGGTAGTATTGTTCGCCTTTATCTCAATATTATCAAAAGGAAGTGGCCAATTGTCCTCACCTTCACCCTTTTGGGACTTGGTGGGGCAGTTTATTGGGCAAGTAAAGACCCAATCACCTATCGGGGCAGCTTTGAGATGATAGTGGAACCAGCCACATCTGTGGAAAAACTGACAGACCCCACCATTATAACACGGAGTGGGGGCAACGTTGACGAGAGGCTTTTGGCCATAGACTATCCCACCGTGTTGAAAATCCTGAAAACCGGCAAGATTCTGGAAGATGTGGCAGAAAGAGTGCACCGACAACTGCCTGAGGGCAAATATTTTGCAGAAGAAATCCGGAAAAAGCTAGAAGAAAATCTTTCTGTAGAAAGAGTACAATTGGGCAAGAGCAGATTTGATGTTACAAAGGTAATTGGGGTTAGTTTTAAAGATGAAGACCCCCAGTTAGTTGAAACTGTATTACAGGCCCTGGCAGATAGATACCTAGAATACAGCAGAGAAGAAAGAGAGAAAAACCTCAGGTCGGGGATAAAATTCATTGAGCAACAGCTACAGCGGATTCATGGGCGTCTTGAAAGTTTACAAAACCAACAGATAGAATTACAGAATAAGTACTTGGGGGTGAATCCCCAAACGAAGGGGGATGCTCTTTTTCAAACCAGTCTCCAATACCAACAAGAGATAAACAACCTGGATACAGAATTGAGGGCATTAAAGGCTCTGGCCGCCAATCTAGAAAAAAACTTAGGCTTAACTGCTAGGGAGTCATTTATTGCTTACACTTTGAGTCAGGAGCCTAAAATCCAAAAGCTACAGTCAGATATACAACAGCTGGAGTCCCAAATTGCCCTAGAGTCTGCCAGGTTGAACAGTAAACACCCCACTGTCACTGCATTAAAAGCACAAAAAAATGAGCTAGCTAGATTGTTGTACCGGGAAACCACAAGGGTGTTGAGGGAAAACAAGATTACCGAAAAAGTTAACCCCCGGGTATTTGCTTTCCAAGATAACAATCGTCTACAACTAATACAGAAGCTAATAGAGACTCAAAATCAGATTGACACTCTTACCGCCCGTCGTCAATCATTGCTGAACAAACAAAAGGAGATAGCTGGCTATCTGAAAGACATTCCCGAGGTGATCAAACAATACAACGAGTTGGATAGACAAATTCAACTGCAAAAGGAACTTTTCAATCAATTAAGCCGCCAAAAGGAGACACTGAGTGTAGAATTGGCACAGACAAAAAATCCCTGGGAAATCCTCTCAACTGTTGATGGTAACCTCATAGCCAACCCCCCCGATCCGAAAAAGAAACTCATAGCCGGTACGGGTTTAGGGATAACTTTGGGTTTACTTTTGGCCATTGCCATTGAGAAAAAACAAGATGTAATCATGGAAGCTAGCGATTTGGAATATGCCTTTGGATTGCCCGTGTTAGGGACAATACGATTTGGTGGGGGAAAAGGGAAAAGTCTTGTGTCTTTAGAGGAGGAAAGTTCCTTTTTAGAATTAACCAGTACTATCACCCAAAAAGTGACTCAAAAAAATACGGAAACCCCCTCAGAATTGACAGAGGTGTTTGCCAACTTCCACTTCCAACTTACCTCGGATAGACCTTGTTCAGTCCTAATAACATCCCTCCACCCCAGTGACGGACAGGCCTACATAGTGGCCAACTTGGCCAAAACCGTTGCCAAACTTGACCAAAAGGTGTTGGTGATAGAGGCAAATACCCTTTTTCCAGAAATGCAGGAGCACTTCGGCGAAAAGTATTGCGTTCCACTTCAAGATTTAATACTGGCCGCCGACTCTAACGTCCCTCCCCAAAAGCTATTACCAGAAGATAAAAAAATAGTGGTGATAACTAGTGAAGCTACAGAGGAGGAGGAGGATACTAAGTACCTGAGCGCCAAATCCGTACAATCTGTAATTGAGGAGATAAAGAAAGGCTACTACCTCACCCTTTACAACAGTTCCTTTTTCCTAGAATCCCACCAGGCAAGTCTCTTAGCCGAGAACACTGACGGCATTATAATGGCAGTAACCCTCAAGTCCACACCCTTTTCCCAAGTCCAAAAAGCAGTACAGCGTATTGAAAAGTACAATCTCAATTTTCTCGGCTTTGTAGTGATGAGTTAAAAACAGTCCAGTGGGACAATTATAACCACACGCAATTCCTTAATACATGGCGCTACAAAAAAATACATTAACAAGAGAAAATTCAGAAACCCAGGCAGGATCTATTCCATTCCCGTTAGTGACCAGGTTGTGTAGACCCTGGGAGGAATGACGAGCTTAAGATCACTGCCCGGTTTGCGGTTTGGTTTGCCTTTTTTATGTTAAACAGTTAAACAAGGGCCTGTGATTGTTCAATTGTCTCTTTTTCCCTGACAATCCTTAAAGCCTCTTGTAGTGCTGTCAGTCTATCCGTCATCCAGTGGTACTCCGGTATTAATCTCGAGATACCAAGTTTTTCAAGACGCCCTCTTACCTGGCCAGTAGCACCTACTATAAACACCTCTCTTCCCTTTTCCACTGCCTCTTGTATGGCGTTTTCTAAGGCTAGGGATGAGGTAACCCCCATTATAGGCACTTGAGTGAGGTCTACTACTAATACATCATAATTTTCAATGGCATTGTGTTCTCGGGAAATAGCCTTGGCCAGACCAAAAATCATTGGCCCGCTAAGATGGAACAGGAGTATTTTCCCACCACCTAAATCCAGTATTTGTTGTTCTTCTGAACTGAGGACTATCTCATCGTCCGCTGTACTTACTATTTTCACAGATTTAGATGCCAGGGCAGACAGTTTCTCAATAGTTAATATATTGGCTATAAATACCCCTACTCCCACAGCTACCATTAGGTCAATGAATACTGTGAGGGCAATTACAATATAGACAATGGCTGTGGCTTTCCAAGAAATCTTGTGCACCCTTTTGAGGAAGTCCCAGTCCATAATGCTTATACCTACTTTCAGGGCAATCCCCGCCAACACTGCCAGGGGTATTTGGGAGGTGAGAGGCGCTGCCCATACCACAATTATGAACAATACCACTGACCTTGCAATACCAGACAATGCGGTTTTAGCCCCGGTTTGAATGTTGACTACTGTACCCATGGTGGCGCCGGCACCAGCAATCCCCCCAAATAATCCAGAGAAGAAATTGCCTAGCCCCTGTCCCACTAGTTCCTTGTTAGAATCGTGTTCAGTACGAGTCAAACTATCCGCCACTACCGATGTCAAAAGGGCATCTATACACCCCAACATCCCCAACACCAGGGCTTTAAATACCATATTCCCCAATAGGGAGGGCTCAAAGGTGGGAAACTGTATTTTGGGCAACCCTGTGGGGATTTCGCCAATACGACGGATTTCCGCATCCCCGAAAAACACTAGGGATACTATTGTCCCAACAATTAGGGCTAACAGAGGTGGTGGAATTATCCTTTTGTAGCGGGATGGCACAGAGTAGAGTATTACTACAGTCAACACCGCTAGAATTGTCTCTAACGGTTTGGCATTGGCAATCAGGTTGGGCAGGTTTTGTAAAGTGCCTACCACTCCCCCTGGAGGGGTTTTCTGTCCTAAAAATGGGCCTATTTGCAGGATTATCAAGATGATGCCAATCCCCGACATGAAGCCAGATACCACCGTGTAGGGCATCATCGTAATATATTTGCCCAGTTTTAGAAAACCAAACAGGATTTGGAATAAACCCGCCATCATCACCACCGTAAAGGCCATCGCCATTCCATTGTCATATTTGGCGAAATCTGCTATGATGGCGGTCATCACCACCGTCATTGGCCCTGTTGGTTCTGATATTAGTGTGGGGGTGCCGCCAAACAACGCCGCAAAAAAGCCCACTAATACTGCCCCCCACAAACCCGCTAACGCCCCCGCACCGGAGGCTATTCCAAAGGCCAAGGCCATCGGCAGGGATACCACTGCGGCTGTTAAACCCCCCAGTATATCCCCTCGCACGTTACGCAAATTGATCTCGTTCGTTATCCCCATTTTCTTTATTCCCTATAGTATTGATTTATTGCTATCCAAATTATAATAACGATAGCTATATATCAATGCCCCCTATTATAAACCAAAGCGGGGAAAAAGGAAACCGAACAACCTTTAAATTTTCTAATGGGTGATATTAATTTCCCTCAGGGGTTGGCATTATATTTTGCGGGGGTGGGGCAGGAGTCTATTTATAGACTCGTAGTGGAGGGGTTTTTCAGATTCGCCAACAGGTGGTATATTGAGCCTTTTAATCCTACTTCTGGATTTGTGACTATCTTTACAGTTATCTTCTCCAGCACTGGTTTCATTCTCCCCTTGTCTAAAAAACTTTTTAAGAACTCACTTTCTGGTATTAGGGGTAGTAATTTGGGGGCTATCCCCCCGGCTATATAAATCCCCGAATATGGCAGTGTTTTTAGGGCAAAATTGCCTACTTCTGCCCCGTAGGCGCTCAGAAAAATAGATATAGCTTTGCTGCTTAAAAGATCGTTTTTTTTCAGTGCCGACTCCCCTATTACGGCCCCGGGATCGATGCTCTCATCTCCCTCTTCCCATCTTCTTATTCTTTCCCCTATTTCTGGTGATTCTTGAGCCCAATTATTATCCCTTAGAAACTGATAAATTGCTACTATCCCTTGCCCCGACACTACTCTTTCCACTGACACCCTTTCCAAGTCAAATTTATGTTTCAGGTAATGCATTAGTTGCCACTCTATCTCATTTCTCGGGGCAAAATCTGTATGTCCTCCTTCTGTGGCAAATACCTGGTATTCTCCCTTGACCTTAACCAAAAAACTTTCTCCTAATCCTGTGCCCGCCCCCACTACTGCTATGGGATATTCCCTATCAGCACCTTTTTTTTCTTCTTCCTCTTGTCCTTCCTTTTTTCCTTCCTTTAACAGGTATAATTCTTCCTCATTTAATGTCAAGATACCATAGCTTACGGCGGCGAAGTCGTTTAATAAATATGCCTTTTTAAATTTGAATTCTCTCTCCAGCTTTTCTCCTACTATCTTCCAGCTGAGATTGGTTATTGTACTGCTGTTATTCTCTACAGGCCCCGCCACAGCTATCGAGGCGTAATCTGCTGTTTCTCCTCCTAAAAAATCTTCTAGTATATCTGAAAATCTTTTATACTGTTTGCTGGCATATTTTTGTTTCTTGACTGGGTTGATATTTTGAGTTTTTGGGTCAATTTCCAGTAGACAGAGAATGGCATTGGTGCCGCCAACATCTCCTGCTAATACCCTCATAGGAAAAATCCGAATAATTTCACATACGGGCTTATTATACGTCCTTTGGAAGGATTATGTAACGAAGGGAAAAAAGAGATTATTAATGCCTGGGATTAGTATTCTAGATAACAGTATCTTAATAGTTGATTAGTTATGCTGAGTTAGAACTATTAGTAGTGGATGAAAAAACACAGTGGGATATATTGCTATTGTGGAGGGAAATCCCCACCTACGCTCTCTCCTAGGGTGGCACTTAAAACAACTAGGATACACCATCAGTTCCTATGACACAATCGAAACAGCTAAAAGAAATCTGATCAACAATCCCCCCTCCCTTGTAATTTTGGATTCGGATTTGCCCGACGGGGATGGGGTGGAGTTTTGTCAGTGGCTGTGTAAGTCTCTACAAAGTCTTATACTCATGTTATCTGCACGAGTGACGGAAAGAGACGTGGTTAGGGCTTTGAAGGCTGGTGCAGATGATTATTTGAAAAAACCATTTGGCATCCAAGAGTTTTTGGCAAGGGTGGAGTCCTTATTACGCCGAGCACGCATAAGTAGTGCCCCCTTGTTTCTGGATTTCGGAGATTTGAAAATCGACCTGTTGCATAGAACGGTAGAATATAGGGGGCAGTTGATCGACCTAACACCCCAAGAGTTTAGCCTATTATATCTTCTCAGTCGTGCCCAAGGAATGCCTCTTAGTCGTGCTGAACTGTTACAATTGGCCTGGCCCTCTAATATTGACAATCCTAGGACTATTGACACTCATATCCTATCACTGAGGAAGAAAATTGAACCAGATCCCCGCCAACCCACTTTGATTCAAACTGTCAGAAATGTTGGTTATCGCTTTAATCCAGAGGCACTAAAACAAAAATACCCTCAATTGCGGCATCACAGTAATTCCAATACTCCTATCCCCTTCCCCTCTGATTGTTATATAAATCAAAGTCTATCCCACCCGGGGGTGTCACAGGATGGATTTGTCAGTCACTGATTTTCTTCTGTTTCCCTCTTTCCCTTCCCCACATTCTCCCAATTCCCGTGATGGCTTATGGTTACAAACTCCTTTATTCCCCAATGATATAATAAATCACCATCTGTTCCCGGTGACTATGTCCTTATGGGTGGTAGTTCAAAACTAGTCCGAGACAAGATTCCCGAATTTCTCCCCAAAAACAACACCAACTATCGAATTGTCCAGTTAACTGATGAGGATTATAAGAGAGCACTCAAAGCTAAGTTATTGGAAGAGTCTCAAGAAGTTTTATCTGCCGATAGTATAGAGGATTTAACAGAAGAAATTGCTGATATATACGAGGTCTTAGACGCTTTGATAAAAGCTTATAATATAGACAGATATAAGTTAGAAATTGTGAGATATAAAAAGGCAGAAAAAAAAGGAAAGTTCGAGAAAAAATTACAGCTAACAGAGGTAATAAGCTGGGAGGAGATAGGCAAGCCTGAAGAAGAGAAACTAATTAAGGAAGCGGAGGCCTTTTTAGAAAAGGAGATAACTCCAAATCTGGCAAATGTTTTGGATCATGATTTTGTAATGTTGAGAGATATATTTTTAAGAATGCACTATCTCAACCCCCTTTTCTTCAGGCTAAAACTGTCGCAGGAATGGGGAGGAGTTGGGATGAGCAATCTGGGTTTTTATAAATGGCAGGTGATGATGGCCAGATATTCGGGGGCATTGTCATTCTTACAAACGCAACACCAAAGTGCCTTAGGTTTTATAAATCAAAGTGAAAATCAAAAACTCCAGGAGAAATATTTGTCCCTGTTGAAGGAGAAAAATTTGTTTTTTGGGGTGGCTTTTTCTCATCTGAGGAGAGAGGGGAAACCACTGGTGACGGCTTCAGTTTGCGAGGGGGGATACCAACTAGATGGCTTTTTGCCATGGGTGACGGGTTATGGCATTTTTAGTTATTTAATTGTAGGGGCTACTCTCCCTGACGGTAGGGAATTGTATGGCATTATCCCCTTTGAGTCTCAACCACCGGCTTTGGAATTTAGCCAGCCTCTGAAATTACTCGCAATGGGTAGTACTAATACGGTGACAGCGCGTTTACAGGGATGGTTTTTGCCCGAGGAGGAGGTAGTATTCATAAAACCAAAGGATAGTATTCACGTCAAGGACAAGGATAATGTGTTACACCATGGTTTCTTCCCTCTGGGGTGTAGTCAGGCTGCTCTACAAGTACTACGAGAAAACCTAAATAAAATCCACCTCCCTTCTCTGGAAAAGGTGTATATGAAACTAGAAGAAGAGGAGAAACTGTTGCGGGGAAGAATGTTTAGTAGCCTGACTAATCCTGATATAAGATTTGCTGATAAATTGAAACTGAGGGGGGAGGCTATCCATTTGGCACATCGTTGTACCTTGGCTTGTATAATAAGTTCCAAAGGGTCTGCTAGTCTGCTGGATAACACGGCCAATCGTCTTCACCGGGAGGCATTGCTGTATAGTGTTTCTGGACAAACCCGGTGGGTGTTGGAGGAGTCGCTGCTTTGTTTGTAAAGCTAGTAATTTTAGCTTTGTTTTATCTATTCCCCCTTATGTCAATGAATAATGACAGGGTGACTGATTTTCCTTTCTGCTGTTGTTGTGATTTTCGGAAAAAAAATTAAATAAAATTAACTTCAAGTAGGCCAAAGGGTAAGGGTCTTTGTAATATCATGCACTCTTTTGAGAGGGACAGATAACTCATGACGGAATCGAAACAAAATCTGGAGGAAATGACTTTAAGACAGTTGAGGAAAATAGCCAGCATCCTCAATATACCCCGTTATAGTCGCATGCGGAAACAACAACTGCTGGAGGCTATTAGACTAAAAAAAAATAGTCTTTTGCAGCAACAGCAGGGGGGGGAGGAAAACCAACTCGAAAAGACACCGTCGGAGGGGGAAGAAACCACAAAAAACACTAATACTATTTCTATCCATGATGGTGGCAACCAGGAAACGTCTTCTAGAAAAAGGGGGCAATGGGAGGATTTTTTTTTGTCACCAGACAAGTCAGTAGCGGAGGAGGAGGTGGTGGATTTACCCTCGTCTTATGGGGAGACTCATATTTGTCTAATGCCAAGGGATTCTTATTGGGGTTTTGTTTACTGGGATATTTCTCCTTCCACACAACAAGAATTGACGGATAAGGGGATAAGACATCTGGTTTTGCGTCTGTATGATGTTACTGGTGGGGAGGAGAAGACACCCCAAAATGTAAAGGAATTCCTCTGTGGCATTAGTGCCCGCAAGTGGTATCTGCCCATCCCTGTAAGTGATCGCGTTTATAGGGTGGAGTTGGGATATCGGGACAAGGAAGAAAATTGGACATCTCTTGCCTACTCTCCCTCAGTGAGATTCCCCCCTGCCTATCCCAGTGACTGGCAGGAGGATATTTTTGTTACTGTTTCTTGGGATATGGAATTAGACAAGGTTTCAATTCCCCTGCCGGAAGAGAAAACTAAAACCAAAGTTGATGGTTGGGATTATGACTGGTACTTACAAATTGATACAAACAATACTACGGGTAGTAGGCAGATGTGGAGTAAGACGGCGGCGGAGAAGTCTTATCAGACAAGGAAGTTTTATTTGACTGCTAATGCCCAGTTGGTGATTTATGGTGCAACGCAGCCTTCTGCCCGGTTAATAGTGGGGGAAAGGGAAATTCCTTTAAATCCAGATGGCACTTTTCAGTTTCAAATTCCCCTCAATGATGGGACATTAGAGTTTCCCATTAGGGCAGTGGCGGCGGATGGCAAAAAAAGTCGTTATCTCCGTCTTAGGTTTAGTAGAGAAACCCATGAGAATGAGATGAATGATTGGTTTACTCCCCCCGGGGGTGGGGGAAATATGTCTTGTTGACTGATTTTTTAGCTGATTTTGAATCTGGCTACATTGGCTTCTAGTTTTCTGGCCAATTCTTGCAGACGGGCAAAAGACTGAGACACTTGCGTTACTGATTCGTTGGTTTTTTGCGCTACTCGGGCCACCTCAGAAATAGTAGCACTTACCTGTTCAGAGTTTTCTGATTGGTTATAGGCAGCTAGGGCTATTTTTTCTACTAGTTCACTGATTTGGACAGTAGCCGCCGTAATTTGGTTAAGACTTTGACGGGTTTGTTCCACCAGTTTACTTCCTTCTACTACCAGGTCACTACTTTCTTCTACTGAGTTGAGAGCCACTTTGGTTTCCGAAAGGATTTCTGTTACCAGTTTTTCGATGTCTGCGGTGGCGGTAGCTGACTGACTGGCCAGGGAGCGTACTTCATCTGCAATCACAGCGAAACCTTGTCCTTGTTCCCCTGCCCTTGCCGCCTCAATGGATGCCTTTAATGCCAGCATGTGGGTTTGGGCGGCGAATTTGCTAATCAGAGATACCACCTTGGAGATGTTTTCAATGGTTTGTCCCAGTTTGCGCATTTGTCCAGCAGCTTGTTGGACTGTAGCACGGACTTCCATAATAGCCTTTACGGTTTTGTCCATGGCCTGGTCTCCTTGCTGGACGGTATCCTGGGCTACAAGAAGCACCTCTTCTGCCTGTTGTGCGGTTTCCACCACCCCTTTACTGGAGGCCGTCATAGCCGCCACTGTTTCTAATGCCTGTTTGATATTCTCCAACTGCTGGGTTACCTCCTGACGCAGAAGGTTTATCTCCCCTTGGTTTGCCACGGTGGTGCGGGCCACCTCTAGGGCTGCACCTTGCACCTGGGCCACGATTTGCCTTAGACTTTCTATTGTAGCATTATAAGAATCTGCTATAGTACCAATTTCATCGTCGGTGACGGTGGCACGAATGGTCAAGTCCCCTTTGGAAACGGGTTCCACCTGCATTAACAGCTCCAAGGCGCGTTTTTGTATTCTTTCCTTGGCCTCCCTTTGTTCTTGTTCTGCCCTTGCTTGACGTTCCAACAGTTCCACCCTTTCTAAGGCAAAACCCACTTGAATAGCCACCTGGGTGAAGAACTTTATTTCTGCCTCCTCCCATTCTCTCGGGCGGCTACACTGATGGGTCACTAGTAGTCCATGTAGCTGAGCGTGTACTAATATCGGTGCTACGAGACTGGCCTTTACCTGGAGGGACTCCAATTGCGCCCGGTAACAGGGGTTCAAGTCGGCCTTGTAGACGTCGGCGATGGCGGTGACTTCCCCATTAAGGTATTTTTCCACTATTGGCCTTTTAGCAAAACAGGGGTCTCTTATTATAGCCTGTAGGGCAGAGGCGTAGGGTGGTTGTACTGATTCGGCGATTACTTGTCCTTGCTGGAAGTCTTCTTCTAACCTGTACACCAGGGCGCGATCGCAGTTAAGGGCCTGACGGAGAGCCACTACCACTTTTTCTAAAACCTGTTGGGGGGTTGTGGCCTGAGCCAAGGCCACTGTAATCTCTTTTAGCTGTTCGGCTCGGGTGGCGGCTTGGATTTGGGTTTTGAGAAGATTCACCCTGTCGAGGATTACCCCGTAGCGGAGGGCCACTTGTCCTAAGAAGGAGATTTCGTTTTCTTCCCACTTGTGGTGTTTGCGGCAGTGGTGGGCTATAAGGAGGGCGAATAGTTGTCCTTGGCTTATGATGGGCACTACCAGGTTAGACTTGATTTGTAGACGGTGCATCAAGGCCTCGTGTTCGGGGGCAAATCCTGCTTTGTACACGTCTTCTGTGGCCATCACTCGTCCATTGAGGTATGCTTGTCGGAGAGTGGGGGGGATACAGGGGTCGTTTAATTCTTCTGTAACTGCACTGGGCAAATCTTCATCTCCCGCCTCATTGCTAATGTAGCCACTCCAGCCGGGTTTGAAGCGGTAGATTACCAGTCTATCCACCCTCAGAATCTCCTTGACTTTGGGGAGAGTTTTGTTAAAGACATTGTTAACGTCCTCTTCGGTGACTACTGGAGTGCCTGTGATTTCCTGTAGCAAACTGGCCTTGACGGCGTCCAGTACCAACACCGCCTCGTTAGCTTGTATGGAGTCTGCCAGTTGGTTGAAGGTTTTGGCCAAGCTGCCAATTTCGTCTTCGCCGAGGATTTCCGCCCTCAGACTGTGATTTCCCCGGGCAAATTCCGTGGCTGTCCCCTCCAGTCTCCTAATACGCCGTATTATAGATCTGATTACCAGGATAATGAGCACTAGGTTGAAAAGTATGAGCAATAGGGTGACGCGCAGTGACAGTCCTAATGCCCCTGCCAGTACTTTTTGTAGGAATAGTTCGGACGTGCCATGCACCAACACCGCTACTGGCTGCCCCTGGGAATTGGTAATGGCCTCTGCTGTGAGGGTGTATGTTTCTTCATGATCCCCCAGTTGGCCGCGGAAGGAGATTTTCTCCCCGGGTTGTTTTATTGCCTGTCTGAGTGGGGCTTCTTCCGCCAATCCCTCCTCCTCCTCTTCCGGATGGGTTTGGTGGGCCGCCACAGCTAGCTGCAAGTTATCCCCCTCCACCTGATAGATGGCACTATAACTTTCTTCAAACTGGGATGCGGCCCGGGAAACAATAATCCTCTTGCCATTGACCACATCTCCGGCCACTAAAACCCCTATTATCTCCTGGGGATTATTAGGGTTGAATACAGGTGTTACTACATACCGGATTAAGGCCTTTTCTTGGGGATTGATGACCTTATAGAGGACTGGTGGGGACTCTTTCTGTAATTCTAGGCCACTGACCAACTCACTGGTTTTGATTTGTCGGGGGTTGCGTAGGACTTCGGAAACCAGGCCGTTGGGATCGAAGGTTTCACCACTACGATCCCTGTTGGCATTGACTATAATGCGTTTGTCCGTGCCCACCAGGGTAGCATATTCAATTTCCCGGGCCTTGACCTCATTAGCCAGGATTTCTTTTACCATGGCCTTTTGCTCCGGCGATAGAGGTTCACCCTTGAGCACAGTCAGGGCGGCGTCTATAATGGCTCTGTTGTCGGACTGTCCTCGGAAACCAAAGCCCATCTGATTGATTTTGATTTCATAGCTAGTCCTGAGGGCTTCTAATTCTGACTGGGACTGTCTTACCAGTTGTTCTCGACTGGTCCTAACAATCTCGTAATAACCGGCCCCCAGAAGGCCTCCAATGGAAACTACTTGGCCAAATAGGATTATAAAAAGTAACTTTGTGCCAATGGGAAGGTTATAAAACCATTGGGCAAGGGGCGAAGGCTTTTGGGGGACTACTGGTGGGGGGGTTTTGACTGTCACCCTTTCTTGTTGTTGGACGATAGGCTTTTCTGGTGCTTGTGTCATAACTATTTACTTTTGAATCACAACCATTTACAAAGGTGATTAGTTTACTTTGAATTTGCTTACAGCGAGTTCCAGACTTTCGGCTACCCTTTGTAGTTTCTTGAAAGTACGAGCCACCTGGCTAACAGCATTAGAGGTTTCATTGGAGATGTGGGCTACCTCTGCCATGGTTTCGGTGATAGCCTCGGAGGTTTGAGACTGTTCGGCGGCAGCAGCGGCAATGGCCGTTACCAACTGGCTGATTTGGGCGGCGGCGGCAGTGATTTCATTGAGGGAGGCGCGGGTTTCTTCTACCAGTCTAGTGCCTTCTACTACCTGTTCAGTGCCAGCTTCCATAGCCTTTACCACCTCGTTGGTTTCTGCTTGGATTTCGGCCACCACTTTTTCGATTTCCGCCGTAGCCTCTGCTGATTGTCGTGCTAGGGAACGTACTTCCTCCGCTACTACAGCAAAACCACGCCCTTCCTCGCCAGCGTGGGCGGCCTCAATAGATGCGTTCAGGGCCAGTAGGTTGGTTTGGTCGGCAAAACTACTAATCAGGTTTACTACGCGGGAGATTTTTTGAGTGGACTCCCCTAGTCTTTTAACCTTCTTGGCCGTTTCTGCCACCGTTTCCCGGATAGCCAGGATCCCATCTACGGTGCGATTCATGGCCACTTCTCCTTCTTCCACATATTTGTTGGCCTGTTTTACCACTTGTTCGGCCTGTTCGGCATTGCTCAATACCGTCTTGGCGGAGAAGGTCAACATTTGCAGTTTTTCCAAAGCCATATTGATGTCGTCCGCTTGACGTACGATTTCCTGAGCCAAGTTTTCGATGTATTCGTCCTGCTCAGCCACCACTTGAGTCATGGCCTTGGCTCCCCCCTGTACCTGCATTACGATTTTCCGTAGACTTTCTATTGTAGCATTATATGAGTCTGCTATAGTACCAATTTCATCCTCGGTAACAGTGGCGCGGATAGTCAAGTCTCCCTGGGCCACTGGGTCCACTTGCATTAACAATTCCAACGCCCGTTGTTGCAGTCTTTCCCGTGCCTTTCTTTGTTCCAACTCTGCTTTTTGTTGTCTTTCCAACAGTTGGATTCTTTCTAGGGCAGGGCCTATTTGAGTTGCCAACTGGGAGAGGAAATTACATTCGGATACAGTCCAGTTTCTTGGCCCGGAGCATTGGTGGGCTATAAGCAATCCCAGGAGATTGCCCTCTGCGATGATGGGCGCTACCAGATTGGCCTTAACTTCAAAGGGTTCCAACTGTTGTATGTGACAGGAGGTTAGTCCAGCTGTGTAGATGTTATTGGTAGCCTGAATTCTGCCCTGTTTGTATTTCTCAACATATTTTTCAGCAAAACAAGGATCTTTTATCTTCGCCCCCAAAGCCCTTGGATACTTGGAATCTACCGACTCAGCAATGATGGTGCCCTTCCAGTCTTCGTCAAAGGTGTATACTATCATCCTGTCTGCCTTAATAGCCTCCCTTCCCATGGAGACTGCCACTTCAAACACTTTTTCCCGATTGAGGGCCTCTGCTATTTTAAACGTAATATCTTTGATTTTTTGAGATAGTATATAGTCTGTTTGTTGTGTTTCCACTAGCATGGCCCTTTGTAAAGCAGGCCCCATCTGAGCTGCAGTTTGGGCGAAGAAGTCAATTTCTTGCACTTTCCAATTTCTTGGGCCGGAACACTGGTGGGCGATGAGGAGTCCCAACAGCTTGTTTTCGGCGATAATGGGGGCTACCAGGTTGGCCTTTACCTGGAATGGCTCCAACTGTTGCAGGTGACAGTCAGTCAGTCCAGCCTTGTAGATGTCCGGAGTAGCCTGTACCCTGCCCTGTAGGTATTTTTCCACGTATTTTTCTGCGAAGCAGGGGTCATATATGTTAGCGCCGAGGGCCTTAGGAAAATTGGCCTCCACTGATTCTGCAATGATGGTGCCCTTGTACTCTTCGTCGAAGGAATAAACGATTACCCTGTCCGCCTGTAGGGCCTGACGTATCTCTCGTACTGCTATTTCAAACACCTCATTAACATTAAACGCCTTGGTCATTTCCAGGGTGAGGTTTTTCAACAGGTTAGACTGACTAGCCAGAGTTTGTTGTTCTAAAAACAGTTGTTTCAATTGTGCTGTCATCTCATTGATGCTATTGCCCAACTGGGCTATTTCGTCATTTCCTTCTACCTCCACCCTGGCATCCAAATCCCCCGAGGCGATTTTTTTGATGGTTCTAGAGGTTTTTTCTAGGGGAAGGACGAGTTTTTCTGCCAGTACGTAGGCTATATAGCCCACTATAGCTGCACTCAATGCGGTGCCCACATATATGAAGTTAAGAATACGTCTCAGGGGGGCTAAGGCTATGTTTGTCGAGACTCCAATTGCCGCTATCCAGTTCAGGTTAAGCTGCTTATCTTGTATTCTTTGTACGGCTACCAACTGCTCTTTTCCAGCCAGTTGATTTTTGGCCGTAAAAACAATGGGGTCCAATGGTATGTCTTGTGGACTGGAGAAGGGGAATATGGTTTCCAGCAGGGTTATGTCTTCGGTTATAGGTTGGCCGGTTTTAGTAACGGCTGGTGTAAACTCTTGTGTAGTAGACAAGAATACTCGTTTTTCCCCGTCAGCCAGATATACTGTTTCTGTTTTTGTGTCTTCCATTCTGGCTATTATTTTTTGGAGTTCCCGTAGTGGTAGCCTACTGCGCACTACTCCTGTAACTTGTTTTGTGGTAGGCTCTATTATGGGGGCAGCGAACACAAGATAGTTTCTGCCATTGTTGGCCCTAACAGGCCCCACCATTACTGCTTCCCCTTTGGCTTTGGCTTCTCTGAAGGGAATCGTGTTGGCTAAATTTCCCCTTACCGACTCTTTCCCGCTTTGGACAATGATGGCACCATTGTTGTCGATGATGGCTATGTTGTCATACACTCTGTAGAGTTCCTGGAATTTGTATAAGTCTCTAGATAGTCTATTCAAGTCCTTTGTTTCCCAGGCAGTTGAGGAGGCAATGACGCCAGCCAGACTCTGGATGTCTTTTAGATACTGTTCAACATATTGGACTGTCTCCCTTTCAAGGGTCTCTATTTTGTTTATCTCGAGGGTTTCAATTTGGCGTCGGAGGGAGGAGGATACCAAAACTGACGCCACTGACCCGACCACTACAACGGGTATTACTCCCAGGGCAATGGCAATGGATATGGTTTTAAATCTTAGACTTCTATTTTGCCACCAGTGCTTTAATCCCCCACCCTCGGCGGTGACCCTTGGCGGTAGGGAATCCCCAGTGGCAGGGATAGGTTGGTTGCCGTTGTGGTCTATTTTCTTTTCTTCACTGGAAGATTGTGGATATGTTTTGGTCATGGATTTTTCCCCTTGCTTTTTCCCTTCAGTACTGGCAAATTAGCTGTTGTCTCTTCAGGCCTGCCTTAGTTTTTCTGTTGTTTCAACCACTTGTTCTTCATTGTAACCTGAATTTCCGACCAATAGTTTATAGTCTTGCCACTGTTTCTCAGTACTGATACCTAGTTCATCTTATAGTACAGAACAAAACCTATTGCAGAAAGGGGACAGGATAAAGGGGATAGAGGATGGGGATTTATTTTATGGGTAAAGTACAAAACATCTTGCAACGAGGTATTTTAAAATGCCAAAGAGAATAGTGATTAAAGACCTGGATGAACTGGAGAAAATTATCCTCAAACTGAAAAAAGCCAAGATTTCAAAACTCTTATAATCAAACTGGTAGAAAAATTCGGCATCAAACAATTATCTAAAATCCCTGAAATACTACTTTTACCCCCATACCAACCCCTTAACATTGGAATAAAAAAAAGACC
>DVEF01000056.1 GCA_015295805.1 Geminocystis sp. M7585_C2015_104
GTCTAACCCCCGCCTACAATGGTAACTACTTCCAGTTTGTCCCCCTGTTTGATGATGGTTTTTTCCCAGTCTTGACGGTGGAGGATTTCGCCATTGTATTCCACCGCCACTAGACGGGGATTATATCCCAAGGACTCCAACAGACGGGGCAGAGATAAATTCTCCTGACAGGTTTGGGATTCGCCGTTGACGGTTATGGTAATCATGGTAGTAATGGTTATATTCTAGTATTTTCGCTCCTGTGGTTCGAACATGGTGATAACTACGGGCATATATTCAATGGTGACACCCGTGGGGGAATAATAGGCAAGAGTATGTTTTAGGAAATTTTGGTCGTCTCTGTGGGGGAAGTCTTCTCTGTAGTGTGCGCCACGACTTTCGCGACGGTGATAGGCGGAATTTAAAATGACCTCTCCTATCACCATGATACTCCTCAATTCTAATGCTTCAATGAGTTCTTGATTCCAATAAGAACCCTTGTCGTCCAGATAAATTCTTTCGTATTGCGCCTTTAGGTTTTGGATTTCCTGGAGGCCCTTTTCTATCAACTCGGCAGTGCGGAAAACGCCACAGTATTCTGTCATGCAGTCTTGGACTTTTTGCCTCAGCTGATGGATTCTCATGTCTCCCTGCTGGGAGAGGAGATTTTGGATTAAATCCGTAGCCTTTTGTATATATTCTCTTTCTGACACGGGGGGCATAGGTCTATCTACTACATATTGTGCTATGGCTCTTCCCACTCGCCGGCCATATACCACACACTCCAGGAGGGAGTTACTTCCCAGACGGTTGGCGCCATGGACGGAAACACAGGCACATTCGCCGGCGGCAAAGAATCCTTCTGTCAACTGGTTTGCATTGGCTCTAACTCTGCCATCGGTGTTGACAGGAATGCCCCCCATGCAGTAATGGACGGTGGGGCGTACGGGAATGGGTTGTACTGCCGCATCTATCCCCAACAGACGATGGGCTTCTTCCCAACAAAAGGGCACCCTACTCATGATTTTTTCTCGCCCTAAGTGGGTCAAATCTAGGTGTACGTAAGGGCCACCACTGCTGCCATCGGGGTTTATGCCTCTACCGGCGCGGATTTCCATTACAATGGCACGGGAGGTAATGTCTCTGGGGGCTAATTCCATCTGCTGGGGGGCGTAACGGGCCATAAATCTTTCCCCCTCACTATTGCGCAGATAAGCACCTTCTCCTCTCACTGCCTCGGAGATTAACACCCCTGCCGGATATAAGCCTGTGGGATGGAATTGTACAAATTCCATGTCTTCGAGGGGGAGTCCTGCCATAGCCACCATGGCCATGCCATCCCCGGTGGAGGCGAAGTCATTAGAGGTGGTGTTAAATACCCTTCCATATCCCCCCGTTGCAAACATAACTGCTTTTGCTCGCACTACAGCTATCTCACCGTCGTGAATATGATACATGACCACACCCCGGATGTCGGGGGTTTTCTCTTGGTTGGCGACAATCAGTTCCAGTACATACCATTCTTGGTAAACTTTCACCCCGTAGCGGCGCAGATTGTTCACCAATTCATGAAGGATGGCATGCCCTGTCTTGTCAGCGGCGTAACAGGTGCGTTTGTGGGAGTGTCCTCCAAAGGCCCTCTGGGCGATTCTGCCATCTTCCAAACGGGAAAAAAGCACCCCTAGGTGTTCCAATTCGATGATAACCTCTGGAGCCTCTTGGGTGAGGTAGGCTACGGCATCTTGATCTGCCAGATAGTCTGAGCCTTTTACGGTGTCAAAGGCATGAGCCTGCCAACTGTCTTGGGGGTCAACATTTTTGAGGCTAGCGGCTATTCCTCCCTGGGCCGCCACCGAGTGGGATCTGATGGGGTGGGTTTTGGCTATTATAGCCACATCTAGGTTGCTGTTAATACGTTTTATTTCTAGGGCCGCCCTACAACCCGCTAGGCCCCCCCCTACTATTACCACATCATGTTCTAACATTTTTCTTCCCCCCTTGTAGGGAAAAGGTGGGACTTGCCCCACCCTTCCCTTTATGATAATTGTTTTTCAGGTTCTGTTGTTAGGATCATGTCAATACCCGAGAGGTTATTTTTTCCACCTGAGCTTGTGTTTGATATAACAGACTTTCGCGACTTTGTTTCATCTGTTCAATTCCCGGCAGTAGATTGCGTGCCTGGAGACTCATGTGCACTTGTAGGTGAGCTACATAGTCACTTACATCTTCTTTTCTGGATTTTTGCAGTTCTTTGAAGAGGGATGATGGCAAAATCATGGCTGGACGTTTTGTGTTGCCCTGTGCTCTCTCAGAATCTATCATTTTTTCTGGTTTCAGTCAAGTTCTATTTATATTTCTTAATTCTCCCCCTCCCTGTTCCTCTTTACTGGTTATGCTAACCTTAAAGTAGATTCTAGTTTCCCTGTGTTGCGGTGGTTTATTTGTGTTTTTTTAATTATTCCCTATGAGCAAATCTCTTTCTTCTCACAAGACGAATCTCCAGGACATTGATTGGTATGCCGTTGCCTGCAGAATTAGGAAACAGAATGAGCAATTAAAAGGCAAGATTGCCCAGTTAGAGTCTATTATTGCCCAACAAAAAGAGCAACTTTCTGCCCAATCCCAGACTGGAAAACAGCCGGATGATGAAATTACTGGGCAAAAAATAACTGAACTTACAGAGGAGATAGAAGCACAAAAAAAACATATCAGTCAGCTGACAGAGGAGATTGAAAAGTTACAAAAACAGGTTGCCCTCCTGGAGAGGGAATGTTCTTTTTTACAGGAAGATTGTCATGAAAAAGAGGCTCAATTGAGAATACTAGAACAGGAAAACAGGGAGTTGAAAATTAGACTCCAAAGACAACAAAGATATACCATCGAGTACAAGAATGCCTTGGAACAGATTCTCAGAAATCATAATATTTCCCTCCCCAGGAGTTTTGAGACTCTAAAAATCAATTCTTGGTCAGCAGGAACAAAAGAGGAGGAAAATTTGAGGGAAAGCTCTAGTCTATCCCCCGCCGATAAAGAGGAAAATGTAGGTCAAAACCCAACAACACCCCGGGAAAACTCCGCTCCCAATTTGGAGAAAGAGGAAAAAAGAAAGCCGCCCCGACTACCCCAGTTCGGAACCTCGAAAAAAAATCAATAAACATAAAATAGTACTAATTTTCTTCGGGATTAAGGTCTAAACAATAGCCGGCGCCATATATAGTCTTAATATAACGAGGCTTGCGGGGGTCCGGTTCTAATTTGGTGCGTAGGTGGCGGATGTGTACCCTGATCGTCTCTATGTCGTCATCCGGGTCGTAGCCCCATACTTCTTTGAGTATTTCACTGGGGGATACGGTTTGCCCATGACGTTGTAAAAGACAATGAAGTAATTCAAATTCCAGGTGAGTGAGTTTGACTGTCTTGCCAAACCAGATGGCCTCAAGTCTTTCTGGCACAAGGGTAAGGGGGCCATGACTCAGTATTTCTGTATGTATCACAGTATGTGCGCTTCTGTCGCTGCGACGCAAAAGTGCTTTTACCCTTGCCAGCATTTCCTCTACTTCAAAAGGCTTGGTGAGGTAGTCATCGGCACCGGCGTTGAATCCCTCCACCTTGTCTTGGGTTTGTCCCAGGGCTGTTAACATTAGAACTGGGATATGAGCTGTCCTTTCGTCCCTTCGCAATCTTTGACAGACTGTCAGGCCGTCCACTTTTGGTAGCATGATGTCCAATATGATCAGGTCGGGCTGGGTTTGCACTGCCAGGGCCTGCCCTTTGATTCCATCTTCTGCCCGGATGGGGGTGTAACCAGCCATTTCCAGGTTGATGCTTACCAGCTCGGTGATGGCTGGATCGTCATCTATCACTAGTATTCGAGACATTATCCGCCCACTTCTGTTTATTAACAGGTTAATTTTTGCTAAGAAGGCTTTACTTTTTTTTATTTACAATTATACGCAATATTACTGATTATGAAGACACTTATTTACCATTTGTAACTGAGCAAATGACTGTCTTGTGATAACCGTGAAAAGAATAGGAATTAAATGGACACAATGCCACTGTACTGTACTTTTTTTTCCCCAGTGCGACGATAGGAAAAAAAGTCGGACGAGTCCTGATAGGTACAATAGGGAGCTATAGCAATTTGGGACGAGTCAATGCCCTGTTGTACAATCTGCTGATAGATAACAGCACTAACATGTAGTCTTATTTTCCCCGGGGAAAAGTCAGGGTATACTAGTTGGTTTTCATAGGCAATATGGAGGATTTCAGAGGAGGAGGAGGTGTGTTTGATAACGGTTTTTAACACTTGAAGGGCGACATTTTCATCTACTTGATAAATCTTACCATGGATGGCAGGGCCAAGGGCAAAAAGGAGATTTTCTTTTTTACAACCCAGCGAGGCCATCAAGGAGATGGCTTTGGGTACAATTTCTTTAGCACTGCCTCGCCAGCCGGAATGGATTGCCATGACTTTGCCGGTGTCGGGGGAGGCAATCAATACAGGAGTACAGTCCGCACTGGCACACCACACTGACTGAAGGGGGGAATCTGTGACAATACCATCTCCCTCCAATTGTGTTTCAGATGATTCTATCTGGGTTGTGGTGAAGAGGATATTGCTGTGGATTTGCTTGAGATAGTAAACCTTGGCCCGGGGGTGAAGATATTGGACTAGCTGTCGGGGGTGGCATCCATGGAAGTGGGAGGTAAAAAAGCCATGGGGCCATTTGGCTAACAGGCTACAAGTGAGGTAGCGCCCCCTATCAGTTTGTTGCCACTGCCACAGGGAGGGATTGTTCCAAAGGTGCATTGGTTCGTTATAGTCCCACGGTGGACAGTTTATATGTTAACAGCCCTAGAGGTGGCCATGATGTTACCGACAGGGGGATTACGGTTAACCGCCGGGGGAATGTAAATGAGCTTCTAAAAACCAAAGATGTTTATCCACAGCACGGGATATTTCTGTGTACAAGTCGGCGGTGTCAGCATCCCCCAACTCGTCGGTTTTAGCGATGGCATCCCGTAGATGGGCGGCATAGATGGCATAACGTTCGGCCAAGGCCGCTACATGTTGTATCCCTTCAGTAATCTCGGAGGGGTATTCCGGGAGGAGGGAGTTTTGAGAGGCTACTCGGGCGGTGCCTAGGGCTACACCCCCCAATGCCGTCACCCTTTCCGCCACCATGTCTACAAATTCCTCCAACTGTACTGCCATCTCGTCAAACATCTTATGGAAAGAGTAGAAGTGGACGCCTCTTACATTCCAGTGGGCTTGCTTTGTTTGGGTTTTCAAATCTATGGTGGTAGCTAGGGTGACGTTTAATATGCCTATTACTTTTTCCCTTACTTCCGCACTTAAGTCGATTTTACTGTCATATAATTTTGTGCTCACTTTTTCATCACTCCTTTTCGCCACTAATTTCAATATAGCTTCATTTCTGGCAACGGTAGCGCTAATTTGCCTGCTAAAATCTCAAACATCCCTTTTTCGCAGTTTCCTAACCCCATATAACCCAATAATCCCCAACACCTATCCCCAAATGCCCGGAATAGAATAAGATTGTTGAAGGCTATGGGACATTTCTCCTAGTGTTTTGCAAGAAATTGAGGAATTCAGTCTAGTATGAAGATTTTGTTTGTGGCGGCGGAAGCGGCGCCGGTGGCGAAGGTGGGCGGAATGGGGGATGTAGTGGGCGCTTTGCCCAAGGTTTTAAAGAAAATGGGGCATGACGTTCGGATTTTTCTCCCCTACTATGGCTTTTTGCCTGAAAAATTACAAATTCCCTCCTCCCCTATTTGGCGCGGCAAAGCCATGGGGCAAGAGTTTGAGGTGTACCAGACGGTGTTGCCTGATAGCAATGTTCCTCTTTATCTGTTGGGGCATGCTACTTTTGCCCGTCGTATTATCTATGGTGACCACGATGAATATTGGCGTTTTACCTTTTTTGCCAATGGGGCAGCGGAGTTTGTTTGGAATTACTGGCAACCGGATCTAGTACACTGTCATGACTGGCATACTGCAATGATTCCAGTTTGGCTACACCGACACCCCTCGGTGGCTACGGTGTTAACCATCCACAATCTAGCATATCGTGGGCCAGGCCGTGATATTCTTCAACGGATTACATGGTGTCCCGATTATATGCAGGGGGAGAATGCCATGGCTGCCGGTTTGCACTTTGCCCATATTGTCAATACTGTTTCTCCTACCTATGCTCGCCAAATTCAAACCCCCGAGTATGGTGAGGGATTACACCATCTTCTTTCCTGGATTAGAGGCAAGTTGAGGGGTATTGTCAATGGTTTGGATACAGAAGTATACAATCCTGCTACAGATAAGTATATAGAGCAGAATTTTTCCATTAAAACCCTGGAAAGGAGGGTTGCCAACAAGCTGAAGTTGCAGGAGGAGTCGGGGTTGGAGGTAAACCGGAATAGGTTTTTATTGGGGATGGTATCTCGTCTAGTGGAACAAAAGGGGATTGATCTAGTAATTCAGACCCTAGACCGTTTTTTGACTTATACTGATGCCCAGTTTATCATATTGGGGACTGGGGAGCGTCGTTACGAATCCCAATTGTGGGAGATTTCTAACCGTCATCCTGGACGTGTCTCAGTACAACTGGTACACAATGAGGCGCTTTCCCGGCGGGTTTACAGTGGTATAGACGCCTTTGTCATGCCCTCTCGGTTTGAGCCTTGTGGCATTAGTCAACTCATTGCCATGCGCTATGGTGCAGTGCCCATAGTACGAAAGACGGGGGGTTTAGCAGACACGGTTTCTTTTTACTATCCCCACAGTGAACAGGGCACAGGTTATTTTTTTGAGCGCTATGATCCCTTAGATTTTTATACTGCCATGGTTCGTGCCTATGAGGGTTTTCGCTTTAAGAAAGACTGGCGCAAACTGCAGATTCGCTGTATGAAACAGGACTTCAGTTGGCAAAAGTCTGCCCTCCAGTACATTCGAATGTATAGGGAGGCCATTGAACAAAAAAACGCCTTTTCACAAAAACAGGATAATTCCCCCCTTGCTGTTGCGGGTTAATATTTCTTACCAACAGAGGCAGATTTTTTGTGTTTCTTGTTTTTCTTTCTGCCTCCCATGTCAATCAAAAAAAAATTATATCCCCTAGTTCAAAAAAAATGAGTTTTTAATAGATTTTAAGTATTTTGGTTAATCATTAAATTTCAGGTATTTTGCCTTAAATTTCCAACGATTTCTTCCTTAGGTTATTACGGGCAAAAGCCTGCTATTTAAGTCCTCAAATCCCCATAATAAGTTTTATTCACTGCTGTTTAGGCAACTGGGAATAACCATGGGGGTCAAGTGGGCTAATGTTCTGAAATTAGGACATTTTGGAAACTGCCCGGCAGTGGTTCAAAGCCACAATACATGGCATAAAACAAGGTTATGGTATGAAACAATTACTCTGAGGCCCTAATGTTAAGGAATGGAATACTAAACCAATACAGTGGATGTGTTAAAACTCGGGGGTATGTGGGTGGGGGTTAGCAATTAGTGATGAGAATTAGAGGGGGGATTTATAACGGCTTTAAGGTAAACTAGACTGACGGGTGTGGGGAGGAGAGAGAAACCCCCATCTAGGGGAAGGGTGTTTTAATAAAAAGATATGGGAAGCCTCACCCAAAAAGGGGGCTATTCTAGTCCTATTTGACTGCTTCGTCTATACTGACGCCAGGCGGCGAAAAACAACCCAATAAGGGTAACAGGGATTAAGCCCAATACAATGCCCAACAGTAAAGGTTCAACCATTAATGGATTCCTCTATGTTTTTTTGTCTGTTGTAGATTATATCAAAATGTGGGAAATTATGAATGACTATAGACGGGGCTCGAACAGTGGACAATAACCATCTGGTGGTACATTAAAACCTCTTAGGGGGGATTCTTCATTGTGGCAGTATTGTTCACGGTAATAACGACAATTGGCACAAGATTCTGGGTGTAATTGTCTCTTGAGAAGACTATTTTGTTGTAGTAATTCTCGCTGGGATAAGCCACGGATTACTAATTCTTCCCCCTGCCATCTCGCTTCCACTAAGCCGGTATCTGCAAAGTTTTGCCACCGGGGATCCCTACTTATCTGTTCTGGTAAGGTTATAGTAACATAGGCCCCCGTTTCGTTCAATTCCCCCTCATAATAGGTTTGGGCAGTCATTTTTGGTTGAATGAATTGAGCGCCGATGGGTAATTCCACTCTAACTCCGGCTTCTGGGGAGTGGAGTTGATAGCGGTTTTGTAGTTCTTCTAGACTGGTTAAATCTGCTAAATAATTGGGCAATCCGTGGACAAATATAATATGCTGTGGTCTCAGGTTATGTATCAGTTGAGTGGTATTTCTGCCGTCACTGTGTTCTGCTAAAATGTAATCCTCTATTATTACCTTTTCTGGGTCACTTCTTTCTCTTATTTCCCTTATTTCTCCAGCTTGTGATATTTTTGAGAGATGAGGAACTAGAACTAGCCATTTTTGCCGGATTTCTGGATTCTGGCAGTATAGTCTCAAGTGACTCAATTGGTCCGTTAACACAATGGAGGGTTTTGTAATTATTTCTTCTCTTTTTCTCCCGGCTACCCGCCGCACTCTGGGTTTTATTTTTTCATCCCAAAAAAGCGGCTGATGCTTGGCAAAATTGCGCACATTTTCGGGAAAGTGGTCTAGCAATTCCAAGTACAAATCACAGGCGAGAGGAATGTCTCCGTCTACCCAAATGTCCAAATCTTTGCCGGTAAATTCGTGGTGGGAGCGTAATAATTTTAATATCTCTTGAGCTATGCCAAAGGTGGGTACTGGGAGTATAACACTTACCTGGGAATCTATAGCCTTTTTTATTCTAGTCATCAATTGTTTTTCCTGATGACGGCGGTGGGGGTGACGGGCAGTGCCGTAACTTCCCTCTATAATAAGGACATCTGGATTTAACCCCCTCAAACTATCTACAGACAAACCCTCCACCAGTTGGAGATTAGAAAGACAAAAATCGCCGGTGTAGAAGATTTTATATACTCTTGCCCCATGATGATATTTAAACAAAAAACAACTGGCCCCGGGTAGGTGTCCTGCTGGAAATAATTCCACCGTTAAATCGGATTTTAAGGCTATGGGGGAATGCCACGGCAAGGCTTCTGCTATTTGTGGCAATTGTGGGATTCTTCCTTCTGTCAACCAATTGAGGGGTAGTAGCTTCGCTGTTACTTCGCTGGTGTAGATGGGCAGGTTTTGATAGCTACGGCGTAGTTCTAACAAGCCACGAGCATGGTCCTCATGGGCATGACTGCAAAAAACCCAGTCGGCGGGGGGTTGACTAGACATACATAGGGGGGTAATATCGGCCAAGCCACAGTCCAATAGGATGCGATAGTTTCCCACCGTCAGCAATAAACAAACCCCCTCGGTGTAATGTCCCACACCAAAGGGATAGCAAGAAAAGGTAATTTCCGAGGCAGAAAAACTTTCTTGCCGTCTACTCATAAGGACAGTTTATCAATGAGCTGTGCCATTCCCATCGTAGTACTCCGTGTCGTAGTAACCGTTTTTAGTTCCGAAGAACAGAGCAGACACTACAAAAAGTATTGTCAACGTCATCATTAGTATTTTAACACTCATGACTGGGACTCCTTCGTTTCCATGGTCTAATTTGTATATTAAAACATAATGACAAAACTGACAAAAAAATTAACAAAGATACGGAAATCCTTACTGCCTTTTTTCGGTTTTCTCCCCTTAGAAATTGGCGGAAATGTGGCACGCTAAAAGTAGAACCGGAAGAGGCAATCTTAGGATAAATTATCAGAGGGAGGTGTTGGCGGGTATGACACTGGTAAGGTTTGATCCCTTCCAAGAAATTACTGCATTGCATCGTCAAGTCAATCGCCTCCTGGAAGAAATTTATCCTTGGAATGGGCATGAGGATTATTTCTTGAATCCTCCGGCGGAATTGAGGGATAATGGTGAGCAATTTATTCTAAAATTCTGGCTCCCCGGTGTGGACAGAAAAGACTTAGATATTAGTGTCACCCGTGATGGTGTTACTGTAAGTGGTGAGTACCGTCAAGAGGAAGATAGGAATGGCGATTACTACATCGCTGAATTCAATTATGGCTCTTTTGAGCGTCATATTGACTTGCCTGCGGAGATTGAAAACGACAAAGTAACTGCTGAGTATAAGGATGGGGTGTTAACACTTACTCTCCCCAAAGTTGAGGAAGCCAGACACAAAATCGTCAAAATTAATCTGGCTTCGGAAGATAAAACTGTGGAAGCAAAGGCTGAGACCGTAAACAATCATGCTGACAAACAAGGCTGATTTTCTCCCCTCCTTTTTCCACTACTTTTCCGCCTATTGGGCGGTTTTTTTATTTTAAATTACTATTGTTATAAATGGAGGCTTTAGCCAATTTTAGTTAATTTTAAATTTTATTTATGATAGGAGATTTGTTGTGGTTAATTTGCCCCAATGATAACAGGATTGCTTTCTGAAGAAAATTGGAGTTTATGAGAGGGAACAGGTGGGGTGGAAGATGCTAAGATAGTGGTATAAAAAGAAAGAATAAATGGGAAAAAATGAGGAAGAAAATAGTGTTGGTGACAGGGGCCACAGGAAGGACGGGCTCCCTTGTGGTAAAGAAACTAAGAACGGGAGAATACGGGTGGGAAGTGAGAGGATTTGCCCGCTCTCGTAGTAAAGTGGAAGAGATATTTGGGGACAGTACTGGCTTTTTTTACGGAGATATTTTGAATCCACAAGAGATAGCAAAGGCGCTAGAGGGGTGTCAGGCATTGGTGATTTTAACCAGTGCGATTCCCAAAATGGTGAAGCCAGCAATAGGTGGTAATCCGCCGCAGTTTGAATTTGAAGAAAAGGGTAGGCCGGAGATTGTGGATTGGTTGGGGCAAAAAAATCAAATCGACGAGGCTGTCCGCGCAGGGGTGGAACATGTTATCTTAGTGAGTTCCATGGGTGGTACTGTTCCCGATCATCCTCTTAATCGCATTGGCAACGGCAATATCCTCGTTTGGAAAAAAAAGGCAGAAAAGTATCTAGTGGCCTCCGGTTTGAACTATACTATAATCAGGCCGGGAGGATTATTGGATGCACCAGAGGGAAAAAGGGAGTTGCTTACGGGGAAAAATGACGAGTTTTTGAAGTCGCCACCTCCTGGTGTTTCACCCTCCATTCCCAGGGGTGACTTGGCCAATGTGATTGTTCAGGCGCTCAATAATCCCTATGCCAGAAACAAGGCCTTTGATTTGATTTCCAAACCTGAGGGTTTTCCAGGAGCCGTTGTTACTACTGACTGGTATGCCTTTTTTGCCGCCACCGACTCTGAGTAGGAGTAGATTAGGCATTAGGCATTAGGTCTTTAGGGGGTTATGGCACTATTCCCCCTCTCTTTGATGCCCCTGAACATTTGATAATTATTTTCAATAATAAGAGCCGCAGCCCAAGCCTCTCGGGGGTCTCTTCACCCACCGCCCATGGGAAGGGGGGAGAAATGTTGGGGAAGTGGGAGCTGTAAGGGCTTATAATTGTGCGGTGTTGGTGTGGTGTGACCTGTAAAAAAGGTGGAGTTTGTCTCCCGGGACAAAAAGTTGCTGTATCATGTGAGGAGTGTCATGTCCAAAAGGGGAAATAATGGGGCCAAGGGTAAGGGGACAGTTGGGGTAGGGGTTTTTACCAGCTTTCAGATTCTGAATTTTTTGGTGTCCCTTGCGGTGGTGTCGGCGGTAGCTCTGTGGTATTACAACCCTCGGCGGGGGGAATCACAGAAAGAAGGGATAGATGTAACAACAGGGGAGGAGGAAAAGGGAAAGAGGGAGGTTTATCAGTTAACCCCCCATACCCCCTCTGACCCTGGCAATGCCGTCGGGAAAACAGAATCGAGGGAAAATGCAAATATAGAATTGGGGGGTGTGGCTAAGATGGCCGAGATAGTGTGTAACAATAGCCGTCTTGGCCATTTTTATTTTCCAGAGGCTTCAAAGAAGAAGTTGGTGGAGGTGGGGGGGTATTACAACAGGAGGGAGTATTTACACAGAGAGGCGGCTGGGGCTTTTAAGAGAATGAGGGAGGATGCCGGAAAAGAGGGGGTGGAGTTGGTGTTGATTTCGGGGTTTAGAGGCGTGGAGGTACAAGGGGAGTTGTTTAATAGACAAATACAAAGGAAGGGGGGCATGGCGGCGGCTGCAAGATGGAGTGCCCCCCCGGGGTACAGTGAACACCATACGGGTTATGCTTTGGATATTGGGGATGGGAAAAGGCCAGAATGGAATTTGAAATTGGATTTTGCTAAAAGTGAGGCCCACAGGTGGTTGACAGAGAAGGCCCGTGGTTATGGATTTGAGCAGTCTTTCCCGGCCAACAACCCTCAGGGGGTGGGTTTTGAGCCCTGGCATTGGCGGTTTGTGGGGAGTGAGGATGCGAGGCGGGTTTTTGCTATCCCCCGCTATTTCACACAGGTGGTTGAATTGTACTCTCACTCGGGGTTACTGCCAACCAACTCGGGTGCGGGGATTCTTTTTTCACTTTGTGAGGATTCGATGGGGAAGGTTTTGGGGGGAGTGCGATTTTCCCCTAGGTAGATGCCTAGGGATAATGCGGTTTTCACCATGAAACCCTCTGGATCTACAGGGGAGGGACAGATGTTCTCCTGATGACACCATTTTATCATAGGCATTATTTGTTCTAGGGATTTACTGTCCACAGTGCCATTTTGCCAAATTACCAGTCGGTTGTAACATTCTTCTCCAATCAAGTCCACTGCTTTGATGGCGAACATGGTAGCTATAATACGGTCAAAGTATGTGGGTACTCCGCATCTTTGGAGGTGTCCAAGGATTGTAGCACGAGTATCTACCTGAGCAAGACAACGGTAGTCTTCCCTATCAGTGCAGGACAGTTGGTGACAACGCTCCTTTAGGAGGGCGGCAAGGGTTTCAGCAATATGGGGATCTTTTTTGCCATCCAAACCTCTTACTCCTTCTGCTACCACGATGAGGGCGAATTTTCTCCCGTCTTGTCTCAGTTGGGCAATGTAGTTACACAATCCCTGGAGGGTTTCCTCTGTGAGTTTAGGGGTTAATTCTGGTATGAGGATACAGTCAGCGCCACCGGCTATCCCCGAGTGGAGGGATAGATGTCCTGCATCTCTCCCCATCACCTGTACTACCATTATTCTCTCATGACTGGCGGCAGTGAAAGTAAGGTCGTACAGTGCTTGGGTTACGGTGTTACAAGCGGTGTCGAATCCCACTGATCTCTCTGTAAAGGCCACATCGTTGTCGATGGTTTTGGGTATTACCACCAGATTCCAGCCCCCTCTTTTGGCCAAGTCGTAGATAATATCCAGGCTGCCGTCACCCCCTATGGCAATGAGGGCGTCTAATTTCAGTCTTTTGTACCCCTCCAGGATATCCTTGATTATCTTTTCATCCCTGGGATTGCCCTTGCTGAGTGAGCCTAACACACTGCCACTCATGAATTGAAGTATGTCTAATCCCTGCAACACCCCCGGTAGGTCATAGCCGTGGGGTTGTATTTTCAATTGCTCTTCTGTTATTTCTCCCCGCACATAGTCTATAAATCCATCTGTGCCTCTAGGAATGCCGTATACTTCCCAGCCCCTTAGGTTTGCATATTTTACCACTGCCCTAATTACTGCATTTAGTCCCGGGCAGTCTCCCCCACTCGTCAATATGCCTATTCTCTTTTTCATTTTTTCTCTCTCTCCCTACTCACAATGGTTCTTCCTTGCCTTCATTTTATAAACACTTTCTTGGGCATTGCCTCTCTCTTTCTTTTTTTTTTCTCTTTCTTCTCTCTTGTTCTGATTTATTGCTTCTTATTCTTATTTGTAAACCCGCTTCCCCCTTTCTTCTCCTCAACTCCCCCCCCTTCCCCATTACCCTGCCATTTGCTATTATTTTTTACCTATAAAAAACGCAGCCCCAGTTTCTTGGTAGTCTCCTCACCTACCGTTCCCCTTCTCTCTCTATCCTACCCCCTCCCGACCCCCTCCCCGTCCACCAATGGGGGTGGTAGTTTACAGTTTTTTGATAGTTCTTAATATATATTTACAAAGGGAAGGTGGGTCAACCCCCATGTCGGTGTGGAGAGAAGAGGCGATAAGGGCGGCTTGTTGATGTAACCAGGTGGCGGAGGCAACGAGAAGGGGGATGTGGGTGGAGGGGGGGTGTTTCTGTGCAAGCAGGCCACCAAGGAGGCCACTTAGGACGTCACCACTGCCACCCCGGGCTAAAGCGGGGGAGGTATCTTTAACCAGCCATTGTTGTAAACCTTGGGCGGAAATGAGGGGTTTGGCGCCTTTGAGGAGGATAATGGTATTGGTATCACTGGCGGCTTGTTGGAGGCTTTCTAGACGGTGGTGGAGGGGGAGATGTGGGAAGAGTCTCTTAAATTCGCCGTCATGGGGAGTAAGGATGGTGGGGGCTTGCCTTTGGCGGATGGTTTGCCAGTAATGGGGGTTTTGGGCCATGAGATTTAAACCGTCGGCGTCTATTAACAGGGGCGTTTGGGCATTGAGAAGGGGGGGGAGTATGGTGTCGGCGGGAATGGAGGTGGAGACGCCCATGCCAAAGGCGATGGCATCGTAGCGGTTGAATTGCACTGATGGGAGGGATTTGAGGGTGCCCTCTTCTGTTTCCTGACAGCCGATGACTAAGGCCCAGGGAAAGTGTTGTAGAATTAGGGGTTTGACAGAGGCGGGGGTGACAAAGGTAACCATTCCTACGCCACTGGCTTTGACGCCATAACCTGCTAGAACTGCAGCACCAGCGTATTGCCAAGACCCACAAACCAGCAGTAAATGGCCTTGTTTATATTTGTGGGTGTTGATATTACGGGGGAGGGGTAGGGAGGCTTTGACAAGGGAGGGGGTGACTATATGGGGGGTGGTGGCATCCAATTTTTCCACCAGATGGCTGGGGATACCTATGTCTATTAGATGCAATTGGCCGGTGTATTCGATGGCGGGGGGAAGGAATAAGCCGATTTTCCACAAACCTAGACAGAGGGTGTGGGAGGCTTTGACTGCCACACCCAAGACTTCGCCGGTGTCGGTATGGATGCCGGAGGGTAAGTCGATGCTAACTACTGGTAGACTTTGCTGGTTGAGGGTGTCTATGGCTTGTTTTAGGTCTCCTTCTATAGTCCGGGTTAAACCGAAGCCGAATAGGGCGTCTACTAGAAAATGGGAGGGGAATAGTTCGTCCATACGGTTGACGAACTGCAATCCCAGGGATTTGGCATACTGGAGGTGATGGGCGGTTAAGTCTTTGGATTTATCTGCTAAGGGGGCATAAATGGAGACGTGGTAGCCGGCTAGAAATAATTCCCTGGCAATGACTAAACCATCTCCACCATTGTGCCCACAACCGATAAGAAATCCGACTTTGGGATGGGTGGAGACCGGGTAGATGTCTTGAATTTTCCGGGCGCTGGTGGTGGCGGCTTTTTCCATGAGACTGGCAACGGGCATGCCTTGGGCAAAGATTTCTTCTTCTATTTGCCTCATCTGTTGTGCTGTTACCGCCACAGTGGAGATTTCTTCTAGTCTGCCCATGGGATTGTTATCTTTTGTTGACGGGAAAAAGTTAAATAAAGGCTATTGTCCAGTAATAGAGAGGGATTCCACCCAGACGCGGGGGGAGACGCCGGCGGGGGTAATGAAGGGGGTGTCTTCAACAAAGATAATGGATTGGAGGAGTTGGAGGAAATCGCCGGCAACGGTGGCAGAGTCACAACTGATTTTTTCGCCTCCTTTAATAAGCCAACCGTCGAAGGGGAGAGAAAATGAGCCTTGCAGGGGGTTAACACCGGCATGTAGTGCCTGAAGTTCGTCTATAAGGATTACATTGTCGGCGGTGTCTAGACTGTATTGAGAGGGGGGGGTTTCTCCTGGGATGACGTGGTAGTAATTGGGGCTTATGGTGACTTTAGCGCCTATGTTAGCATGTCCGGTGGGGGTGGCATTCATGCGTTTGGCGGTGACGCTGCTGTGGAGAAAGTTGACTAAGACCCCTTTTTCTATTATGGGGAGGTTGCGGGTGGGGGTGCCTTCGCCGTCAAAGGTTTCGCCGCTGACATTGCCGTCATGGAGGGGATTGTCATAAATGGAGATGAGTGGGGATGCTATTTGCCTGCCCAAGGAGTCGGGGGTGGAAAGACTCTGTTTGTCGAGGATATTTTGAGCGTTGTAGAGGTTACTAAAGGCGCCCAGTAAACTCAAAAAGGCTTCGGGGGAGAAGACTACGGTGTATTTGCCAGATCTAACTGGCTGATAGTTGAGGTGACTGATGGTTTTGTCCAAGGCTTCTTGGAAACAGCCTCTGATGTCGAGATTAGCCAGGCTGGTAGCCACCTTGTAGGAACCGCCACTACGGGGTTTGCGGTGGTTTTCTTCCTTAGTTGTGGCATAGAGGTATATGGAGGCGAGGGTGCGAGTTTCTTCCCTCAAGGCGCCATCACTGTTGAGATAGAAACGCTCTATTTTTTGTTCTCCCAGGCCATTATAGGGCACAGCAGCGATGGCGGGGTGGGCGTTTAACAATTCTGTTTCTAGAGAGATGAGGGTAGAGATGAGGGTAAAGGGGGGTGTAGGTTGTCCCAATTCCCTATGAATGGGGGGTAGGGGGGATTTAGCGAGAGGGCTAAAATCTGGTACATGCTCTGTAACACCGTAGTAACTAGCTTGGAGTGCGTTTTGGAGTGCCAATTCTATGCCTGTAGGATGGACGTCGGTGGTGGTAGTGACGCCGATTTGTCCTTTTTCATTCCAGACTCTGACTATGATGTTAGACTTCTGAGAGGCTTTTACTTGTTTAGGTTGTCCTTGGAATACCTGGACACTGGTTTGGTCTACACTAGAGCCATAGATGTCGAATTTGTGCACACCCAGTTTTTGTGCCTTATCTTGGGCCGCGTTGGCAATGTTTTCTACTTCAAGCATAGGTAGATTATGTGTTTTCTCCCTTTTCTTTCTTTCAATGGTAACTAATGGTAACTAAGGGACGGCTAATCCTGATAGACGACGATGCCTGTCTCGGTTTGAATGGGAAGGATGCGAGTTATATTTTTCTGGGCACAGTATTTCAAGTCTTCTTCTAGACCTAAATTTAACAGTCTTTGCCCGTGACTGGAGAGTTTGAATAAATCTAGAAGTCTATGCTGCCATTGTTGGTAGAGAGAGATGGCGGCTATAACCTCGTCGTTGCCGATTTTTACTTTTGCGTCTTTTAGGTTATCGAGGCTGAGGAAACCAGAGGCAATGGCGCCGGCACAAACAGTGTCTTCTAATGAGTAGCCTCCCTCCCAGCCGGAAGCCAACAACCATACTTTTTCTGGCTGATGTTTTTGTAAATAGTCTACCACTGCCTGAAAGTTGATGATTGCCCCTACTAAAACCACACTAGCACCTTTTGCCCTTTGTAGTGTTCTTGTGCCATTAGTTGTGCTCATAAAAAGATGTTTCCCTGCGACTACTTCAGGAGTACAATCGAGGGGGGAATTACCCAAGTCACAGGAGTCTACTTTTTTGCCTCCTCTTTCTCCCAGGCGTAGTCTGACGGCTGGTGGTAGCAATTCGCTTTCCTGGTTTAGTGAATCCATATCGCCATAGGCTTTTACCGACTTGGCGCCGTTGTGTAGGGCGGTGATAATGGTACTTGTAGCCCTCAGTACATCTATGGCCACCACACAGTCGGGGTAACAATTATCTGGTGTTGATTCGGGGGTGTAATAGACAAAGATTTCCACTTTTATCCGAAAAATACTACTATGAACAATAAGAATTCTACCCCAATTTTCTCCCATTACAGGCTGACAATTTTTTTTTCTTGCCTACTCGGAGCTTTTTCCCATTGCTGTTTTTGATAACATAAATAAAAACCACTAATGTTCATAGATTCTCATTGAGATTTTAGCCGCTATCCGGTAATGGGGGGTGTTCTCATAGGTTTTTGTGTAGATAAGCCAATGCCACAGGGTGCTCAAAATTTTTAGGCTCTCCTGTTTTTTGTTGTCATCATTTATATTTTTGTGGAGAAATTTACAATCAAATATTATATTATATATGGGGCGTAATAGCTGTTTTACTAAAGGTTTAGTTTTTTTTTTTTTCAATGATTGGTAAATAAACTGACTTTACTGTAGATAGGGGTTGAGAGAGGAGGGGTATGGGGAGGGAAATAATATTAGGCAGCTGGCAACAGAGAGGAAAAAATGGGGTATAATCGGTGTATCTACCGTTTAAAAAAAAACAGATTATGCAGGAAATAATTAACAGTTTACTGGCCGGGGGATTTTATATAGCACAGATAAAGGATCCAGATGTGATTGGACAGATAGTGTCTGCCTGGCAGAATTTTGTTCAGTCTGGACAAATCTGGGCCTTACTAATTGGGATGTTTTTGGGTTATACTTTTGCTTCTTTTACTCGTTTTTAGGATAAAATGTAGGGGTCGGCCTTGACAGAATAGGGGATAAAAGTGGACAAAAAAGGGACTTGGAGTGCTCGTTTTGACTCGCCGCTGAATCCTTTCATAGCGGAGTTTAATGCCAGTATTGGCTTCGATATAGAGTTGTTGGAATACGACATCATGGGGTCAATTGCCCATGCGAAAATGCTGGGGAAAACGGGGATTATAAGTGAAGAAGAGTCGAAGATAATAATAAAGGGGTTGGAGCAGATAAAACAAGAGTATGACAGGGGGGAATTCAAGCCCGGTGTAGAAGAGGAGGATGTACATTTGGCGGTGGAAAGAAGGCTAACAGAAATTGTGGGGGAGGTGGGGAAAAAGTTACATACGGCGCGCTCGAGGAATGACCAAGTAGGCACGGATATTCGTTTGTATTTGAGGACGGAGATTGAAAAAATTAGGGACTTGTTGAGACAGTGGCAGAGGGCGTTGTTAAATCATGCGGAAAGACATGTGGAAACGATAATACCCGGTTATACCCACCTACAAAGGGCACAACCTATCAGTTTGGCACACCACCTTATGGCGTATGTTCACATGGCGCAAAGGGATTGGGAGAGACTGGGGCAGATATATGAGCGTACCAATGTTTCGCCGTTGGGGTGTGGGGCATTGGCGGGGACTAGTTTTCCCATAGACAGAAATTTTACGGCCAAGGAATTGAATTTTGCATCTGTTTACGAGAATAGCCTAGATGGGGTAAGTGATCGGGATTTTGCTATTGAATGGTTGTGTGCGGCTAGCCTGATTATGATGCATTTGAGTCGCATTAGTGAGGAGTTGATTTTATGGGCCTCTCATGAGTTTGGGTTTATTAGTCTAAAGGACAGTTGTGCCACAGGGTCAAGTATAATGCCCCAGAAGAAAAACCCGGATGTGCCGGAGTTGGTGCGTGGCAAGACGGGGAGGGTATTTGGGCATCTCATGGGGTTGTTGACGGTGATGAAGGGGTTACCCCTAGCTTACAACAAGGATCTCCAGGAGGACAAGGAGGCCATTTTTGACAGTGTTAAGACGGTTAAGGCCTGTTTGAGAGCCATGACGATCCTGTTCAATGAGGGTTTGGAGTTTTGCACTGATAGACTGGAAAGGGCTGTGAATGAAGATTTTTCTAATGCTACAGACGTAGCTGACTACCTGGCGGCCAAGGGGGTGCCCTTCCGGGAGGCATACAATATAGTGGGGAGGGTGGTTAAAACCTGTATAGGGGAGGGAAGACTGCTGAGGGACTTGACAATGGCGGAGTGGAAACAGTTTCATCCTGCCTTTGAGGAGGACATTTATGATGCCCTTTGTCCTAGACGGGTGGTGGACCGTCGCAACAGTTATGGAGGCACGGGGTTTGAACAGGTGCGTCAGGCCATTGCCAGATTTAAAACTTATCTTGGCAGCTAGAGGGAGGGGTTACTGTTGCACTTGGGCTGATGAACCATAGCCGTATCCATAACCGTACCCATAACCATAGGCGTGGCCGTAAGAGTGGTTGAAATCCCTTTTAAGCCCGTTAACTACTAGTCCCAACACTGTAATACGGGACACCTGTAGGTCATTAAGCACTTGTTGCACTGCTGGCCGCCGGGCCAACCCCATACCCAGGACTAACACTAGGCCGTCGGTTTGGGGGGCAATAGTCTTGGCATCGGGGAAAACTGTTAACGGCGGGCTGTCATAAATGACGAAATCGAATTGCTGGTAAAATTGTTCCATGAAGGAGTGCCATTTATTGGAGGCCAACAGTGGGATGGGGTTGGGGGGCATTGTACCGGCGGTGATTACAAACAGGTTCTCCTGTTGGGGGCATGATTTAATAACCTCCTCCAGGGTTATGTTGTCAGTGACGAGTTGACTTAGGCCAGTTTGGTTGTCTAGGCCAAAATAAGAGTGGACTGAAGGTACACGCATGTCGGTGTCTACCAGTAGGACTTTTTTGCCCATCATTGCCGCAGCTTTTGCTAGGCCTACTGCTGTGGAGGTCTTGCCTTCTTGGGGAAATGTGGCACTGATGACAATGCTATTAATGGGCTTATCGGCACTTAACAGACTGATATTAGTGTATAGATGGCAGTAGCTATCTAATGTGAGATTAAAGGCCTCTGAGAGAGTTTGCGGCGAAATTAGACCTTTTTTCCGGGCTTTTTTGTGGTTTCCGGGAAAGAGGACAGCCAGATTTTTGTTGTAAGGACAAGTCCCCAACAGAGGCAATCTGATAGTATTTTTGATTTCTTCAAGACTTCTGAA
>DVEF01000057.1 GCA_015295805.1 Geminocystis sp. M7585_C2015_104
ACCTTGGAAAAAATAATTGCCTTGCTGTCCAGCCCATGTGTAATTACAGACGTAGGCTCAGTTAAGGGGGCTGTAGTGTATCGGGCCACGGAATTATGCCCTTATTTTGTGGGCAGTCATCCCATGGCGGGAAGTGCGCTTCAGGGTATAGATGCTGCCATGGCCAATTTGTTTGAAAATGCTCCCTGTGTTGTCACCCCCATCTCTAAAACCTCACCACAGGCTTTGCAGACGGTGTCTGCCTTTTGGCAATCTCTCGGATGTTTAATTTACAATACTACCCCTGAGTTGCACGACCAAGCTGTTGCTTGGGTTTCCCATCTTCCAGTCATGGTGAGTGCTAACCTGATATACTCCTGTTTACAGGAGAGTCGCCCGGAGTTGTTACAATTGGCTAAAGCCTTGGCCAGTTCAGGATTTAGAGACACCTCCAGGGTAGGGGGTGGCAATGTGGAACTGGGGCTGATGATGGCACAATACAATCGTGAATCGTTATTGGCTTGTCTGCGGCAGTATCAGGAAAATTTGGAATACCTTATAGGACAAATTGAAGAGGAAAACTGGGACAATGTGAGGGCATTCCTTTCTCTCTGCCAGCAACAACGTCCTGACTTCCTCTAATGGCCCATTGTTTCTGTTGGTTAAAATAAGACATTGTCCCATCATAGGATAATTTTGTATGTCTGTTCGTGTTAGACTGGCTCCATCCCCTACTGGAAATTTACATATTGGTACAGCACGCACTGCGGTATTCAACTGGCTATTTGCCCGTCACCACAATGGTACTTTTATTCTCAGAATTGAGGATACGGACACGGAACGTTCTAAACCTCAGTACACTGAGAATATCATCTCCGGCTTGAAGTGGCTGGGGTTGGACTGGGATGAGGGACCCTATTTTCAAAGCCAAAGATTGGACTTGTATCGTCGGGCAATTCAAACTCTTTTGGACAAAGGGTATGCCTATCGTTGTTATTGTACCCCAGAAGAACTAGAGGCTCTCCGGGAGGAACAAAGGGCTAAAAACCTTGCCCCCCGTTACGATAACCGCCATCGTAATCTTACCCCCGAACAAATTGCCGAATTCGAGGCACGGGGGAGAAAGCCTGTCATTAGATTTAAAATCGACGATGATAGGGAAATTGTCTGGAATGATCTAATTCGGGGCACTGTGGTATGGAAGGGGAGTGATTTGGGGGGCGATATGGTGATTGCCAGGATGCCGGAGAGGGAGGATGAGCCTTTTGGGCTTCCTCTATATAACCTGGCGGTGGTGGTGGACGACATTGATATGGGTATTACTCATGTAATTCGAGGTGAGGATCACATTGCCAATACTGCTAAACAAATTCTGTTATACGAAGCCTTGGGAGCAAAAATACCGGAATTCGCCCACACTCCCCTAATTTTGAACAAGGATGGCAGAAAACTGTCTAAGAGGGATGGGGTGACTTCCATTGATGACTTCCGGAAGATGGGGTTTGTAGCACCTGCATTGGCAAACTATATGACACTTTTGGGATGGACACCACCGGATGGGGAGGAGATTTTTGATTTACATACTGCTGCCAAGCAGTTTAGTCTTTCCAGGGTAAATAAGGCGGGGGCGAAATTCGACTGGGATAAGCTGGACTGGATTAATAGTCAGTACCTCCACAGGATGTCTCCAGGGGAATTGTTGCCCCTTATAACCCCCTATTGGCAGGAGGCTGGTTATCAGTTCAATTTAGATACAGACAGGGATTGGTTGTTGTCCGTTGTCGCCCTTATCAGCTCCAGTTTAACCCGTTTGACGGATGCCGTGGGGGCAGCCAAAGTCTTCTTTGCTCAGTCCATCACCCTTTCTGAGGAGGCCCGGGAGTTTGTTGCCCAAACTGAGGGGGTCAAGGAAACTATAAACCACGTGTTGGCGAGCCTTGACGGGGAATTAAATGCCGAGAAGGCCAATGAGATAATTAAACAGGCTACCAAGGAACTTAAACTCAAGAAGGGTATAGTCATGCGTAGTATCCGGGTCGGCCTAACAGGGGAGTTGCATGGCCCCGATTTGCTACAAACCTGGCTCTTGCTTCACCAGAAGGGATTGGATAGGCCTCGTCTTGAAACTGTCTCTCAATCCCTCTCTAATAGCCATTGAAATTTTACAATACAAACCTAGCTTATAATAGACACAAATACATATCCCCTCGGGGGTTTTGTAAGACAAGAAAAACAACGACAGATATGGTAACCAAAGAAGCAATACTAGAGGTATTAAGGCCGGTAAAGGACCCCGAATTGCAGAGGAGTCTAGTAGAATTAAACATGATTCGTAATATAAGCGTAGAAGATGGTAATGTAAGTTTCACGCTGGTATTGACGACGCCGGCTTGTCCCTTAAGGGAGTTAATAGTAGAAGACTGTGAAAAGGCGGTAAAACGGCTGGAGGGGGTGAAGTCTGTATCGGTACAGGTGACAGCGGAAACACCACAACAAAAATCACTACCCAACAAACAGGCAGTGGCCGGGGTGAAGAATATTATTGCCGTCTCCAGTGGTAAAGGTGGGGTTGGGAAAAGTACAGTGGCGGTGAATGTGGCAGTGGCTTTGGCACAAATGGGAGCCAATGTAGGCTTATTGGATGCGGACATATATGGTCCTAATGTGCCAACCATGTTGGGGTTGAGTAATGCCGCTGTGGAGGTGGAGAAAACTCCCCAAGGAGAGTTTTTACAACCGGCCTTTAATTATGGGATTAAGATAGTCTCTATGGGCTTTTTGATAGATCCAGACCAGCCGGTGATTTGGCGGGGCCCCATGTTAAATGGTATTATTCGTCAGTTCCTGTATCAGGTTCACTGGGGGGAATTGGACTATTTGGTGGTGGATATGCCTCCTGGTACTGGTGATGCCCAACTCACTCTTGCTCAAGCTGTGCCCTTGGCAGGTGCCGTGATTGTCACTACCCCACAAACTGTTTCCCTACAAGACGCCCGCAGGGGTTTAAAAATGTTTGAGCAGTTGGGGGTAAGGATTCTGGGTATTGTAGAGAACATGAGTTATTTCATACCCCCAGACATGCCCGATAAAAGTTATGATTTATTCGGCTCTGGTGGTGGCCAGAAGACATCCAAAGAGTTAAATGTGCCCCTTTTGGGTTGTATCCCCCTGGAAATTTCCCTCAGAGAGGGGGGGGACAAGGGCATTCCTATTGTTGTTAGCCACCCGGAATCCGCCTCTGCCAGGGCTTTAAAACAAATTGCCCAACAGCTAGCAGCTAGGGTTTCCGTGACGGCGTTATTGTAGGGGTGGATGATTGTAAGTCCGTAGGGTTATGGGGGCAAAAGCCCCTCACTTTGAAGACTAGAAGGGGGTTTTTACCTCTTCCCCTTTGGCAACCACCTGTGTTTCGGTTTCTGCTTCTGCCTCTCCTAAAACTAGTTTCAACAGGGGTGGTGCCAGGAAGGTGGTTATAATTACCATTATGATGATAGCCGCTTCCAGGGGTTTAGTTAACACCCCACTGCTGGCACCAATACCGGCAAACACTAGACCCACCTCTCCCCGGGGGATCATACCTATGCCTATTCCCAGACGGTTGATTTTTTCCCCAGAGAGGAAACTCCAGCCACTTACTATTTTGCCTATAATCGCCACTGTAATCAAAAAGGTTGCTATATATAGTCCCTCTCTATTCTCTGGCACCACTGGATTTAATACCCCCAAGTCCACTCTGGCACCCACGGTGACGAAGAAGAGGGGCACAATCACGTCGGCAATAGGCTTGACTTGCTCATCTAATTCATTACGGGCATCTGTTTCGTCCAGGACTAGTCCGGCGGCAAAAGAGCCTAAAATCGCCTCTAGATGGATTGCATTGGCCAGAAAAGCCATCAGCAGGGCAAAGATAAACGCCGGGATGATAATACTACCTCTTGTTTTTAGATTCTCTACTATTGCCTCAAAGGTTTTATTAAATATACTTCCCAGTAAAATGGAACCTATTAGGAAGGCCACAGCACTGACAATAAGTAATAATACTTGTACCAGGTTTACTTCACCGGTTTTAGCCAGACTGGCCACTACTGCTAGGATAATAATGCCCAAAATATCGTCAATTACGGCAGCCCCAATGATGATCTGACCTTCTTTGGATTTCAACCATCCTAGCTCGGATAATACCTTGGAGGTGATACCAATACTGGTAGCGGTGAGGGCGGCGCCGGCAAAAATTGCTGGTACTGCGGGAAAATGGAAGAAATATATTAAACCGGCCGTGCCCATGGCGAAGGGCGCTGTGACTCCCGCCACTGCCACTATGGTGGCTTTAATTCCTACTTTCTTTAATTCTCTGATGTCGGACTCCAGACCGATTTCAAAAAGCAATACGACTACCCCCAATTCCGCCAAGACTGAGATTACTTCACTCTCTGATTCAAATACTTTTGTAAACAATTCCTCACTCATGGGGTTGAGGAAGTTTAGGACATTCATCACCAGGGATTTGTCGGCGGTGACTGACTCGGGGAATACCACCAAACTCAGGGCAGATACCCCTATGATTACCCCACCCACCAATTCTCCCAACACTGGTGGAAAATTGGCCATTCTGGATAATTCTGCCCCCACCTTGCTGGTAAAGTAGATTATGGCCAGGGTTAGCAATACCGCTGTCAGCACTAAAGTGGGTTTTTCTGCCTCTGTGGCGGTGGCTACTAGTAGACTTGGCAATGACGAACACCAGTTGAACATAATTTGTTAGTTGCTGATTTTATTTATGAGCTTTTTCTGGTCAATCTTTTTACTCTCAGACAATATAACTCAAAACAGGCTAAATTACACTTTGGGTAGTATTTTTATTGTTTATGGTTACTATTATCTTTTCCTTCACTCTCTTGCGGGGGACATTGTATCTTCACGGGGGATAATGGACTGTATTAAACTGTACAGATTTGTCAAAACAATGGTAGTCTAAACCACCATGTCATTTTCGGAATCCTATTTTCTTTTTACTATGGTTTGGCAAGAAAAAATTCTATCTCCCAAGGAGAGAAACTCCTGGCAGAAAACCCTCCTTCGTTATTGGGATTTGCTGTGTGTCCTGGTGCCTCAGACTCTGCATGCCCGTTATCGTGGCTCCTATTTAGGGGTATATTGGTCCCTGTTAAATCCCGTGATAATGACTGCCCTCTATACTACCATTTTTGGCACTGCTTTTGCTTCTTATTATGACAACTCCCTTGTAAATTATGTCCTGGCCGCTTTTACTGGTTTGTTAGTGATACATTTTTATAACTCCTCGACTACTCAGGCCCTCACCAGTGTTGTCTCTAATGGAGAGTTGCTGAACAAGATTAGAGTTCCTACAGATATATTCCCTTTGACGATGATAGGGGCAAATATAGTACAGTTTTTAATAGGGCCTTTCCCTATTTTGGTGATTATTACTCTTCTTAAAAGTGGAAGTGTAGTGCATGTTTTTTTGCTGTTGATTCCTTTTATTTCTTTGGTATTGGTGTGCACAGGGGTGGGGTTCATTGTGAGTGCCCTATTTGTATTTTTCCGGGATTTAGGATATTTTTATGAGGTGGCAACATTCATAGTATGGATTTCAAGTCCCGTGTTTTACCCCCCAGAAATAGTCCCAAGTCAGGTAAAACCGTTTTTGAATTTGAACCCCTTGGTGGCAATAATTGAATCCCTACGTCAGATAAGTTTAACCCCCGATTTTCCTGAGCCCTTCTTCCTATTGGGGGTCATTTCCTATGGCATAATCCTTAGTGCATTTGGTTATATGTTTTTCCGTAAACTAGAGCCAGAATTTCTGGATTTACTGTAGAATATGATAGGGCAAACAAACAAATGAGTGAAGAGATTATCTGCTTGGAAAATGTGGAACTATGGCGCCGAAATAGGGAACAGTTCCACTACGACTTCAAAAGGGCAGTATTCTCCCTGGTGCAGGGGAGGAGACTTAAAATAGAAAAAAAACTGGTTTTGAAAAATATAAATCTCAGGGTAAACCAGGGGGAAAAAATAGGAATAATAGGAGCAAATGGGGCGGGAAAATCAACACTTTTAAAGGTAATTTGTGGGATTTTACCACCTAGTAGGGGAACTGTCAGAGTCAGGGGAAAAATTGCGCCGCTGATTGAATTGGGGGCAGGTTTTGACCCAGAAATGTCAGTGAGGGACAACATTATCCTATATGGGGTATTACTAGGCCACTCCAGACAAGAAATGAAACGACGCCTCAAGGATATTATTTCCTTTGCGGAATTGGAGGAATACACCCATCTGCCTGTAAAGGCATTGTCTTCGGGTATGAGGGCTCGTTTAGGATTCGCTATAGCTACAGATGTAAAGCCAGATATTTTAATAGTGGATGAGGTACTGTCAGTGGGGGATGCCCATTTTGCCCAGAAGTCTCGGAGGCGAATGGAAGACTTGTGGCAACGGAATACTACTATTCTATTTGTATCTCACAGTTTGGCTCAGGTTGAACAGCTTTGTCCCAAGAGTATCTGGTTAAATCATGGGGAAATAGCATTCATGGGCGACACCGGAGAAGCTATACAACGTTATTTAGAATACATTGGCCTGAATGCCAGTCAAAAAAATGGACTGTGTTAGAATACTGCAGAGTTTTGCTCAAAGGGAAGAAGCATAGGCCTATTTTAGCTAATAACTAAACCATGACACTACCTCATCTTTATTTCCTGTTTCCCCGTCTGGATATAAACAGTGGTGGCAATATTGCCCAACTAAAATTACTAGCCATTGCCCAAAGTATAACCTCAGCTGCGGCTGTCACCTATCGTCAAAGGGAGGCAGATATACCTTTTTTGGACGAACTGTTAAAGAAAAACCCTGCCGAGGATACCGGTGTTTATGTTATCCATTGGGGACCTGACATCCGACGGCTTTTGACAAAACTTAAAAATCGTCGGGTAGTGTATGTAGCACACAGTAGTGGTTA
>DVEF01000058.1 GCA_015295805.1 Geminocystis sp. M7585_C2015_104
CCACCCACCCACTCACTGGCAACTCCCATCCAAAGAGAAAAATCCCGTCAAACAGGCATTAGCCTTGGCAATCAGTTTCTAGACTCCCAGAAAAACTATCATCCCCATTAATACCATCAAATCAACAACCACGGTTACACTCCTTAGGGAAGCAACACTCCCCTGTTAGATTTCTAATACCGCATCCTTACACTCCCCTCTCTCCCCGAGACGGCCCCTTGACAATTAAGAGGACTCTGTGCTAGGATAGGGCAGCGGCGGGCGAAGGGGATTTCGAGAGGCTAGTGCTGCGCATTTTTTATATGCAAATTTATAGCAAAATAAAGGGTATAGTAGCGGGATATTATTTATAATGATTAAGAATAAAGGAGGGCTTTGGCGGCCATAGGGAGGAGTAGGAGCCGACGGTATAGATGAGAATTAAATTCAATTATTGGATTAGAGGAGAAACAAGGGGAGCTTCGGAGAGGGCCGTAAAGGGGGAGGAGGAAAAAATTCAAGAAATGCAAAAAGAAAAAGAAAAAAGCAAACTTCCCCCATTGTACCCCAAACCCCATACCCTATTACCCCCACCAATTTGGTATAATTGCAAATTGTCACAAAAAAGGCCAGTTAAAAATAGGCAAGTCTATCTCTCACTCGCAAAAAAAAGAGGTAATCATGGCTAAGAAAATACAGGTTTTGTTGAATAAGGATGTGGAAAAGCTGGGGAAAAAGGGGGATTTGGTGTATGTAGCTCCTGGTTATGCTCGTAACTACTTAGTACCACAAGGTTTCGCTACCGTAGCCACTGAAAGTGTATTACGTCAGGTAGCCCATTGGAGGGAAAAAGAAAGACAACGTCAACAAGCTATCCTGGAAGAAGCTAAATCTCGCAAGGTAGCCCTACAAACCATCAACAATTTTGTCATCCGTAAACAGGTAGGGGAAAAAGAAGCCATATTCGGCACAGTTACCACTCAAGATGTGGCAGACGTTATTAAAGCTAATGCTGGTTTTGAAGTAGAACGTTACAATATAACCGTACCCGAAATTAAAAAACTTGGCAGGTATCCCGTCACCGTTAAATTGCATCCTGAAGTCACTGCCGAGATCACCATAGAAGTCGCGCCCCTTTAATTTAAACTTATACTTGTTAAACTTATTTTACTCTTTCTTTATTAAGTGCCCCCTACTCCCCACACCCTATCCCCTACCCCCCACATCCTATCCCCCACTCCCTCAATGCCTATTTTCTAAGACAATTATCGCACCGGCCACACCTAAACTTTCCTGATGACAAGAATCCAAACTCCTCCAGCAAAAAACCCCAACGACACTCCTTGGTATTGAGGTATTCCACTGTCCTTTCTAGCTGTTTTTCCTGTTTTCTTCTCGCCCCCTCAATGGCACTATGGGGGTTTTTCAAAGTCAGTTGGTAGTGAAAAGGATCTAACCACTTCAACTGTCCACTAGAATAGAGAATGGAAAGACACAATTGCCCTTCCCTGTCCAATTTAGAAACTTCCCCAGTCTCCGACAGTCTGGCGATTATCTCTTTTGTCTTCTGGTAAAGTGAATACTGTCTTGTTAGGAAATAATTTCGCAGTTGTTTGTCTTCCGGATACAACCAACCGCTAGACTCACACCTCAAGGCAACTGCTTCTGTTGGCAACCCGTCTCTCCCCCCCCTGCCAATCTCTTGCATGTACTCCGACAATAACAAGGGAAAATGATAGTGGAAAACCCAACGTATATTTGCCTTGTTAATACCCATTCCAAAAGCCGAAGTGGCTACTACGAATTTTACTTTTTCCTCCAGCCAATCCCCCTCTATTTCCCTTCTTCTACTGGCAGATAAACCCCCATGGTAGCCGTGACAGCTATACCCCATCTCCGTTAAAAATCCTGCTAAATTCTCACTCTCCCCACGAGTCCTCACATAAATTAAACCACAATCATTTCCCTTTTTCTGAAGATATTTTACTAATCTATTTCTTCTTCCCCTTGCCGTCCAAACCGTGTCAATCTTTATCCTTATGTTCTCACGATAAGGACTCACCAGAAACTTTTGCGGTGATGACAAATGCAAGCACTCTATAATAACCCTTTGAGTCTGCCCATCAGCAGTAGCAGTAAAACAGGCAATGGGGAAGGGAGAATAATGGTATTTTCCCCTCAAAGCATCCCGAATAGTCCCCAAACGGAAATAGCTTGGCCGAAAATTCTCCCCCCATTGTGCTAAACAATGGGCTTCGTCTACTATTAGGCCACTAATCCTAGTCCCACAAGAAGTTATAATCCCCCATACAGGTTTAGAAAAAATAGTCTCCGGCGACACATAAAATAATTTTAATTGGCCATTGGCAAGTCGTTTCAGAGTATACTCCCTCTCCCCCTTACACATCTCGTTATGTATTCTGCCGGCTGGCACACCCAGTTGATTTAGTTGCGATATTTGATTTTCCACTAATGCCAGTAAGGGAGAAACCACTATCGTCAACCCCTCTTGAATTATCGCCGGCAACTGAAAACAGAGAGACTTTCCCCCTCCCGTTGGCATCACCACCAAGCAATCCTTCCCCCCTAAGATACTCTCTATTACCTCTTGTTGTGGGTAACGAAACCCCTGATATCCCCAATATCTTCTCAAAGTCTCTTTCAGTTTTCCCCCCTTCACACCATCCCCCATTTGACTTTCCCCCTTTTTCCACATACTTTCAGTCCCAGCCTATCATTATAAAATCTTACAATCAACACCCCGCTCCCCACTTACACCCCACCTATATCCCCCTTGACAATCTCTCCTTTTTTATGTTAGCATGAGGGGGACTAAGGGGCATGAACAGGGGGCGGTAGGTGGAGAGACTACCAAGACACTCGGACAGCGCCTATTGTTAATGACATAGAAATGCAACAAAGGAAGGAGAAAGGAGGAGAGAGCGAACGAGTAAAACCAGAGGTTGAAGGTAAAAAGGAGGAGTGTAATAGAAGTTATTCTCAATAAAACGGGTAGGGAGAAAGGAGAAGGGGGTAGGCGGACAGAAAAAAACCAGAAGGGCATATGGTTATAAGGGAGTAGAAAGAAAAGAAAGAAAAATCCGAAAAAAAATTTAAGGGGGGGGTATTGAAAGAGGCAAACTTTACGATATGATTAGGGTCATTAGAAAATTGTAGTGAATAGAGTTTATTAAAAAAGAGGGAAAAACAGTGATTAGAGTAGCTATTAACGGGTTTGGACGTATCGGCCGAAACTTTTTACGTTGCTGGTTGGGACGTGAAAAGACAAATATAGACGTGGTGGGGATAAATGACACATCAGACCCCCATACTAACGCACATCTGCTAAAATACGACTCCATGTTGGGAACCCTAAACGCAGATGTAAAGGCCGATGACAATTCTATCACCGTAAACGGAAAAACCATTAAGTGCTTCTCAGATCGCAACCCCCTCAACTTACCCTGGAAAGACTGGGGAGTAGACCTGGTAATAGAGTCCACAGGGGTTTTTGTAGACGAAGAAGGCGCCTCTAAACACCTGGTAGCCGGCGCTAAAAAAGTCCTCATCACCGCCCCCGGCAAGGGCGCAAATATTGGTACTTACGTAGTAGGGGTGAACGACAAGGAATACGAACACGACAAACACCAAATTATAAGCAACGCTAGCTGTACTACGAACTGTTTGGCGCCCATAGTAAAAGTACTACATGAGCACTTCGGGATTGTAAAGGGCACAATGACCACCACCCACAGTTATACTGGAGACCAAAGGTTATTGGATGCCAGCCACAGAGACTTACGTCGGGCTCGTGCCGCCGCTATGAACATTGTGCCCACCAGCACCGGCGCCGCTAAGGCAGTGGCCCTAGTAATCCCAGAATTGAAGGGCAAATTAAACGGCATAGCCTTCCGCGTGCCCACCCCTAACGTTTCCGTGGTAGACCTAGTGGTACAGGTAGAAAAAAGCACTATCGCCGAACAAGTTAACCAGGTCCTCAAAGAAGCCGCTGAAGGCGAATTAAAGGGCATTCTGGCCTACAGTGAGTTGCCGCTAGTCTCCTGTGACTACCGCGGCACAAACGTATCTTCCATCGTTGACGCCAGTCTCACTATGGTGATGATGGGAGATATGGTAAAAGTCGTTGCCTGGTATGACAACGAATGGGGCTACTCTCAAAGGGTTTTAGACTTGGCAGAAATCGTCGCCTCTAAGTGGAAAGAATAACAACTAACACTGGTGGGGTGGTTTTTGCCACCCACTCCATACCTCATTAATCCCCCTCAATTAAATAATAACTTCACCCCTCAAGGCCCAGTCCAACAACTCAATGGGGTGGAATACCTTTACCCCCCTCCCTTCTATTCTAAGATGCTTTCCTATCTGCAAGGCACAACCCGGATTGGGCGAAGCAATAATCTCAGCACCAGTATTTAATAGATTACCCACCTTCTGTTGCCCTAACTCCTCCGCTACAGTCGGTTGCAGCATATTATATACCCCCGCACTCCCACAACACAAAGCAGCATCCACAGGCTCTTCTAGTACCACATTTGGTATTTTCCGCAACAAATCCCTCGGTTGAAGGCTAATCCTCTGTCCATGTAGCAGATGGCAAGCATCCTGGTAGACTACCTTCACCGGTTTATCACTTATAGGCCGTAACGACAAATCAAAACCTATCTCCACCAAAAATTCATGTATATCCCTAACCTTGGTTACAAATCCTTTAGCCCTCTCCTTGTAATCCGGATCCTCCCTTAGAATGTGATCGTACTCCTTTAGAGTGTGACCACAACCGGCCGCATTTATTATAACATAATCCACCTCAGCCTCCTCAAAAGCATCAATCATCTGACGCGCAAGACTTTGAGCTTTTAATTCTTCCCCCTGGTGTGCCAATAAGGCACCACAACACCCCTGATTAGCCGGTATCACCACCTCACACCCATTAGCCGCCAACACTCTTATGGTAGCCTCATTAACATTACTAAAGAATAACCTTTGGACACACCCCAAAATTACCCCCACCCGATAACGTTTTTCCCCCTGAGCCGGTATTATGTAAGGATATTTCCTGTAAAGAGAAGAAAGCCTTATCCTCGGCAATATTGACTCCATGGATGCCAGACGAGGGAAAAATCCCAAAACCCCACTCCCGCGCACTATTGCCTGTAAGCCAGACACCTGATACAACCACAACAACGGCAGTAGTAACCCCAGTCTTCTCGGATAGGGAAACAAAAAAAAGATAAAACCACGTATTAACCTATCCCACCAATTGCGCTTATAATTCCTCACTATTTGAGGACGCATTGCCCCAATCAACCTATCATACTCCACACCAGAAGGGCAGGTAGTCACACACGCCAAACAACCTAAACAGGTGTCAAAGTGACTAGTCGTCGTCTCATCTATCCCCGCTTCCCCCCTATGGATGGCATTCATCAGGTAAATCCTACCTCTCGGAGAATCCATCTCCTTCCCTATCACCCTGTAACTCGGGCAAGTCGACAAACAAAACCCACAATGCACACACTTGTCTATTATCTGTTGCGCCGGCGGATTCTTCCCGTCAAACCCTGATTTTAATTTTTCCCCTGTCTTATTTTCCATATTAATTGACATTTCTCAATTGATTATCCGTTTATTATAGCATTTTATTAATCCTCCCCTGCCACCCCTGTCCCCCTAACACCCCTTGACAACTCCTCCTTCCCTATGTTAGTATAGGGACATGGGTGAGAATGGGGGGTAGTTGAAAAGACTACCAAGAGACTTGGGCTGCAAAAGATTTAATTGAGTATAATAATCAACAAAGCAGTAGAAAGAAGAGAAATCCCCCCAAAAATAACCTGGTCGTTAACCCTATCATGAGGGGTGGAAGGGCTAAAAATATTTCCAAAAAAAAAGCAAGGCAAAAGGCGGGTGTCTCCCGGCCATTGTTACGAGAAAAAATGGCGCTGTCAAGGAGAAAAAAGTCAAAGGGAAGAAAAAAAGTAAGGGAGAAAAATGGGATGGAAGGAGTCAGTGGAAAGACTATAGAAGGGCTATATATAATAGAAGGCCGGTGACATAGGAAAAGCCAGTGTTATGACAAAAAAAGCAAAGGTGGTAGTAGTAGGCGCGGGAATAGGAGGATTGACAGCAGGGGCACTTTTAGCCCGTTATGGTTATGATGTGGTAGTCTATGAACAGGCAACGGTGCCAGGAGGATGTGCCTCTAGCTTTAAAAGAAAAGGCTTTGTATTCGACGTGGGGGCAACCCAGGTAGCAGGCTTGGAAGAAGAAGGAATACACTATCGCATCTTCCGAGAACTAGAAGTTGAATTACCAGAAGCTACAGAATGTGAACCGGCCTGTGCGGTATTTCTGCCTGGAGAGAAAACACCGATTATGGTGTGGCGCAACCCGGAAAAATGGAAAAGGGAAAGACAGATGCAATTTCCTAATAGTGAGCCTTTTTGGCGTTTAATAGAAGTGTTATTCAAGGCAAGTTGGGAGTTCCAATCCCGTGACCCCATTTTACCACCACGCACCCTTTGGGATCTGACTCAGTTGTTAAAAGCCTTCCGTTTAGATACCCTCTACACAGTGCCCTTTACCCTCATGACAGTGGCAGATGCCCTCTTTTTGTTGGGATTAGCAGGGGATAAGCGTCTCAAAACCTTTCTCGATTTACAACTCAAATTATACTCCCAAGTGGATGCCTCCCAGACTGCCCTCCTGTATGGTGCTACCGCTTTATCCCTCCCCCAATACCCCCAGGGATTATATCATCTAAAAGGCAGTATGCAGGTGTTGAGTGACCGTCTGCAGGAGGGATTGGAAAAACATGGGGGGAAACTGTGTCTACGCCACCGAGTCAAAAAAATCCACAGTGACGGCAAGAGGGCCACAGGAGTAACAGTGCAAAACCTGAAAACGGGAGAAGTCCATCGGCAACATGCTGACTATGTGATAGCTAATGTAACGGTTAATAACCTGGTGACCATGACAGAAAATCTCCCCCCTTCCTACTGTCGCCGCGTGGAAAATTTACCGCCAGCTAGTGGTGCCTTTGTAGTCTATCTGGGAGTGAAGCAGGAGGCCATTCCCAATAACTGCCCATTACACCTCCAGTTTTTGTATGAAGAAGGGGAAATAGCAGAAGTCAATTCCCTATTTGTGTCGGTTAGCCAACCAGGTGACGGTAGGGCCCCACAAGGTAAAGCCACCATTACCGCCTCCTCCTTCACCAACGTAGACAAGTGGTGGAATCTCTCCCCTCTTGACTATAATGCCCTAAAACAAGACTACACCCACAAGGCAATATCCCGCCTGGCAGAGTATTTTAATCTCACCGAAGACACCATCATTCTCCAAGAAAGCGCCACCCCCGTCACCTTTTATCGGTATACTGGCAGAGAAAAAGGCATAGTAGGAGGTGTGGGACAAAGAGTTACTACCTTTGGCCCCTTTGCTATCCCCAACCGCACACCCCTGAAAAATCTATGGCTAGTAGGGGATTCTACTCATCCAGGGGAAGGCACAGCCGGCGTCAGCTATTCCGCACTCACCGCCGTCAGACAACTTCTTCATGCCTCTCACAACATCTAGGAATTCCTAACAGTTTTTAATACTTAATAACGCACCCTCTGAGACCGCAATAGCGGTAGACTATAGGGCAGTAGACCATGTAGTAGTACAAGCTACAAGGCAACATCATTAGAGCAAATGGCTTAAGGATAGATTGGGTTACAAAAGATAGTCATAAGGGTAGCCAGAAAGCAATCAAGAATAATACCAACTACAAAGTTCATCGGCAACTATCATTAAAATTGTCTTCACAACACATATTGTTATTACATATCAAACATCGGATAAAGACAAAAAAATAACCCTATGGCCACCCCCATATCAACACGTTAACAATTCAAACACTATAGTATACCAGTGTAGTGAACCAAGACAACAGGATAGAAGACTGACAGACTTGATTGTTTAACAAACAAACTGCTTGTTGGAGAGTATGGGTGCAATCACACGGAAACTAGGGAGAAGTGTTGAGATATCTATCCTCCCTGACAGACATTCATTACAATACGACAACTAAAAGATATATGAATTTCTTGTATATAAATTTTAAATTAGTGACTGCCAAAGACGTGATCCTCCCAGTGAAATAACAACCACCAAAGTGCCCTCCGAACTGGGAGAGTCTTCTCTCCTGTCGTGTTGTGTGTTGAAGAGAAAGTCAAAGCCACTGACAACCAACTCCCATTATAACACCAAAAGTAACATTAAAACTAATATTGGATTCAAAACACCACTGCATCCCCCACTCAACAGGCTTATGGCGACAGATTTATGGTGTCATGTCAATCGCCACAGACACTCATTTTCCAAAATGCCTATTCGCAGAAGACTATCATGGATGAATCATCCACCCTCTCCCACAACAACCACAAACCCTTTTGAAAGCAAAAACCTAGTCCCTCAAAATCCATATAACAGTCACTCACCACAAACATATAATTCAACCCTATCCCCACTACAAGCCAATTCCCTATGGGCAGCAGCATAAAGGGCACGGGGTTATAATCATAGGCCCTTTCATTGCTTTGTTCTACCATTTTAGTTGCAAATAAAGTTCAATAATTTCCCATACCTTCAAACTCCCCCTCCCCCCTCTAATTCTGAACCTCGGACAAAAAGAAGTAGAACTGGGGATTAATGTAAATTGATTTAAGCCAAATTCAACATAAAACCAATAGAAAAAAATAATTTTTAACCCCTTTTCCCCTTAATAGTAAAACCCTCAATACTAAAATAGCCAATAATCTCCATGGCGTTAAACATAAAATACCCCCGAGGTGCAATATAAATTTATCCAGATAACCCTCAAAGGAACAAATCCAGAAGCTCTCCCCTCTTCAACAAAAAAGCGGATTCTATAATTCCCAACTCAGTTTTTTTGCCTTCTATATGTTTCAGAAAGCACAATCAAAAACAGCAATGCTCCAGGAATAAATCTCCGGCACATGCCAGCATTATACCATACAACAGCTCTAGTTTTATATAGAATATTCTGGTCAGTTTTTCTGACTTTGCCATGTGGACCCCGTCGCCACGATTCTTTATACAAAGTATGTTTTCATTTTCCCTATATTCTCCCAATTGCCACATCTCTTTTATTTTTTAAATCCAGTCATTTTCCGTTTTAAATACCTAAAATCCTTGGCTGCTTTACCAATCACCCAAAAATCTGGAGGCAATAGATGTATAAAAGCACTGAAAACAGACGATATTCTCTTCCGGCCACCTAAATACCTTACTAGGGTTAAATAAGATAATGAATAGGGAATAGCATTAGTTTTGGCCCTTGGGGTAATGGAGAAATTAGTATCAATTAAGTTTACAAAATATTCAGGGGTATTTTTTCTATTGTCAAAGGATAGAGTATTTACAGATAAGAAGATGACAGAGAAAAGCTTTTTAGAGGCAGTTTTGGCCCTTGGGAATGTCTTCAAAAAAGGCCCGAATCAAGGGGTTTAGCCTGTTCAAATGGAGGCAACTAGGGTAAAAGCTCCTTGACAATTTCCCCTTTTTTTGTTACAATGGGCAATAAGGAGGGAAAAAAAGGCGCCGGGGCTGCGGGGGCACGGCGAGGAGGACGGTAGGTGAAGAGACTACCAAAACAGCGGTGCTGCGGATTTTTAAAATAAAAAGGATTAGCAATAGAAGGGGAGTTAAAAAAAGTACTAGTTATCAATAAAACCCCTAAGCTATGGTAGTCTTGTGAGAAAGATAATCCTGTAGCTGACGGTCGTGATCATGGGCAAGACTGCCAAGAGGCAAATCCTCCCTGGAAAAAGACTTGACCTGTAGAACCTCATGGGTATCTATTGGCTGTAATCTACCTTTAGCCTCAACTTCCACCAAAACGGAAATGGAATGCAAACGGGGATCACGATAGGGAGAAGAATAAACACCCACTAGACGTCCAATTCTCACCAAGTCCAAGCCGGTTTCTTCCTTCAACTCGCGACGAATAGTGGTGGGAATGTCCTCCCCCCAGTCTACCATTCCACCCGGCAAACTCCACTTACCACAATCACGACGAAAAACAAGCACTATCCTGCCATCGGGAAGTTTTGGCACTATAGTCACCCCCATCACCGGGTGACGAAAAATAACTCCTAAGACTGTAAAAAGAAACTTAAGTCGATGCCACACCACTAGAAATGTCTCTCCACTATCGGGAGGCTAGCTCGATTGTAACAAAAGAAAGAGGGAATATGGGGATGTTTACCTCCTGGCAAATCCCCTCCCCACAATCCCCACGGCAGAATTTTATTGCAATAAACACCTAACTAACTGGCCGCCTGGAATCTAGCCCTTGCCTTTTTCAATCTCTGGGTGGCCTTAATTCTGGCACGACGATCGCCGCTAGCCACCGCCTCGTCAAAGGCTTTTTGAGCCTCCTGATACTCCGCCTCGGCCTCTTCTCTGTTGATATTATCCCCTAACTCCGCATCGTTGACCAACACCTTGACTTCGTTGTTTTCCACCTCGGCAAAACCGCCCATGACGGCAATATTCTTCCATTCCCTGTCAGGACGAATACGCATCACCCCAATGTCAAGGCTGGTCAACAAGGGGGCGTGATTGGTCAAAATGCCCAACTGTCCCGTACTACTGGGCAGAATCACCTCTTGTGCTTCCTTCTCCCAGACAATCTTGTCAGGAGTAATTACTCTCACCATTAAGGCCATAGTATTTCACGCAATTTCAGAAAATTTCGGAAAATTACCCCCCCTTGGGGGCGGTATTATATGTGTGGGTCCTAGCCCTTCAGTTTCTCAGCCTTGGCAATGGCCTCATCAATGGTCCCTACCATGTAAAAGGCTTGTTCTGGCAAATCGTCCAATTCCCCCGATAGAATACGTTTAAAACCCTTGATAGTCTCTTCCAGGGGAACATACTTGCCAGGAGTGCCAGTAAACACCTCGGCCACGAAGAAGGGTTGAGACAGGAAACGTTCAATCTTACGGGCACGATCTACTATGAGACGGTCTTCTTCAGACAACTCGTCCAACCCCAAAATGGCAATAATATCTTGTAGTTCTTTATAGCGTTGCAGTGTTGCCTGAACGGCTCGGGCAGTGTTGTAGTGCTCCTCCCCGACGATGTGAGGCTGCAACATGGTGCTGGTAGAGGCCAGGGGGTCTACGGCAGGATAAATCCCTTTGGCCGCCAAGCTACGAGAAAGTACAGTTGTACCATCCAAGTGGGCAAAGGTAGTGGCGGGAGCAGGATCGGTTAAGTCGTCCGCGGGCACATATACCGCCTGGATAGAGGTGATGGAGCCCTCTTTAGTTGATGTAATCCGTTCTTGTAAATCCCCCATCTCAGTGCCCAGAGTAGGCTGATAACCCACCGCAGAGGGCATTCTCCCCAAAAGAGCAGATACCTCAGAACCAGCCTGGACGAAACGGAATATATTATCAATGAACAGCAACACGTCTTGTTTATTCACATCCCGGAAGTATTCCGCCATGGTGAGGGCAGAGAGGCCCACACGCATCCTGGCCCCGGGAGGTTCATTCATCTGTCCGTACACCAGGGCAATCTTGGAGTTTTCGGGGTTTTCCGGATCGATGACCCCAGATTCGATCATCTCATTGTACAAATCGTTGCCCTCACGGGTTCGTTCACCAACACCACCAAATACAGATACCCCACCGTGTTGAATGGCAATGTTATTGATCAACTCCATCATGATGACAGTCTTACCCACTCCGGCACCCCCGAACAGACCAATTTTGCCCCCCTTACGATAGGGAGTCAACAAGTCAATAACCTTGATGCCAGTTTCAAATATAGTGGGCTTAGTATCCAACTCGGTGAGGGGTGGCGCTTTGCGGTGAATAGGGGCAGTAATACTGTAGTCCACATCCCCCTTGTTGTCTACCGGTTCACCCAAAACATTGAAAATACGTCCCAAAGTTGCCTTTCCCACCGGCACACGAATAGGAGATCCTGTATCTACAATCTCCATCCCCCTTACCAGGCCGTCGGTACTACTCATTGCTACAGAGCGTACCTGGTTATCCCCAAGTATTTGTTGTACTTCACAGGTTACAGCTACCTTTTGACCCGCTGGGTTTACTGCCTCCACACGCAAGGCATTGTAAATACGGGGTATATGGCCACTGGGAAACTCTGCGTCTACTACTGGCCCGATTATTTGGGTAATTCTACCTACGTTTGTCCTTTCCTGTGTTGCTACCATGCTGACTTACTGTTTTTTTAACCTAACGAAACTAACTTATCACCTAGCGGAACTAATTAAAAGCCACTTTCAAGATTATCATGGACTGGGGCAATTTTTACTACCCCCTCTTAGTAGCAATCCAATATTTGCTCAGCCCGTACACTTTTTCTTGAATGTTGACAAAACCAGCCTCCAGTAACCGGTTTTGGAAATCGTCCCTTATGTAGTCATTATAGAAGGGCTCATGGAACAGGGTGGAGAAGTTATGCATTACTGCTTCCAGCTGGGGGGAGTCAGACAACTGAATGGAGTCGGCAATTACTAATATTCCCCCTGTTTGCAATACTCTATGACACTCGTTAATTACTCTCTGTCTGACGGGATTAGGCAATTCATGGAACAAAAATACAGTTGTCACCCCATGGAAATAATTGTCTCGATAGGGCAAATTTTCGGCATTCCCTTCTATTAGTTGAGGAAGTTGTGTGGGGGAAAGTCGGGATAGCATGTCATTAGCCTTACGCAGATAAAAGGCAGACAGGTCAATGCCATACAGTTCAGCCTCCGGGAAAGCATAGCGTAGAAATTTGAGGGTTCTCCCAGTACCACAGGCTACATCTAGAATACGAGGGCGGGGGAGGGTGTATAGTACTTGTTTGAGGGGTTTTAACACACGACGACGCATGCCGTCTGCTATGCCATTAAAGAGAATATCCACCTGTAAGTCGTAGAGGTTGGCGGAATGTTCACTTAAGTACCCATCACTTTGATAATGAAAATTGCGGCGGTAATAAGCAGGGTATTTATCCGTAGTTATTCCGGGAGGCAAATCCTGGAAGTTGCCCAGTCTGACTCTTTGCCAGGTGCGGGGGTAGTCCAACCAGATTCCTATATAGGCTTGGAGGAATTCCCACCAATCGGCCTCGAATAACAGGCTTACAGGGTAAACCCCCTCCATGGCATCTTTCCAGTCTTCCTCAATTACCTGTTCAACCCTCTGTTGTAGGATTCGCCATGCCTCCTCGGATACTTGTTTCAGGGGGAGATGGTGAGGAAATAATCGTTGTCTTAATTCGCTACTCAGGTTTTTGTGGGCTAAACTTAATCCAGCCTTAATTTTCTGCCATCCTTGATAAAGATTTTTTAATATTTCTTCACCTACCAGTTTTTCCCAGTTGAAACTATTGAAACTAACAATGGACTCCATAGTCTCATTCCCCTTAAACTTATGTATCATTTTATGAAAAATTGTAAACAATGATTAATAAGGTGGGGATGAGGAAAAGGGAGATAACAGGGCGTTGTGGCGACAAGAAAAAGGTCATAATCACAAGTCCGTATTGGTGGAGGAGGGCAAGGGTGAAATAAAGGGGAGACAGTTGACAGGAAAAGGGGGAAAGTCGACAATTATTGTTACAAACCATTGATTGGCAAAAATTATAAAGAGCATATGATGAGATTATTGCGTCCTATTTTCTGTCTCACACTAGTGTTAGTTACCACTATGTTGGTAAGTTGTAGTTCCCCCGCGAAGGCGAAAATTCCAACCAGTTATACCCCAGAGAGGATTGCCCAAATCCAGGAGTACCGCGAGCCAATTGTTAAGGCAAGAGAACAGATGAGCACCCTAGAAAAACTCATCCAAGAGGAAAACTGGATGGACGTGAGGACCTTTATACATGGGCCTTTAGGGGAATTGCGTCAAAATATGGCCATTACCTCCCGCAAATTGTTACCAAAAGACCAAAAGCCCGCCCAGGAAATTGCTAAGAGTCTATTTGTCCACTTTGAGAAACTGGACTTAGCCGCCAAGGAGCGCAATCTAGAAGTGGCCAAAAATGAATTCAGAGAGGCTATAAAGGACTTTGACGCTTATTTGCAAATAGTTCCCAGCAACGGTTGAAGACGGCAGTTGGGAAAAAAGCCTTTGAAGGGGGGCAAGGTAGGTGTAAAGGGGAAGAGAAAGAAAGGACAACTACTCCCATTACTACCACCATTTACGCCGGCCATCCGGTAGAATAGTACGCCAATTGATTTTTGCCGTCTTCAACTGTTCTTCATCCACCTTTGCCCCTTTTAAGTTGGCGCCGGAGAGGTTGGCATCCTTGAGGATTGCACTACTTAAATTAGCACCGCTCAAATCGGCATTTTGCAAGTCAGCATTTTTGAGATTGGCTTTGTACAATTCTGCCTTTCTCAAATCCGCTTCTCTGAGATTGGCCTGGGCTAGGTTAGCATTGTAGAAGTTAGTGCGATACAGATCAGCCCGTTGGAGGTTAACACCAATCAGTTTGCTTTGGGAAAAACTGGCACCGGCTAACTTAAACCCCTCCAGATCAAAGCCATTTAGCACTTGCTGACTAAAGTTTCGATCTCCCCTACGATAGGATTCCAGAATCATCTCAGGGGTGAGTTGTACTTTGGGTTGAGAAACGGGGAGGGGAGTGGGTTTAGGCCTGTTGGTGATGGGGTTAGTGGCGGCTTTGCCACCAGACTGGAGTCTTTCCCTTCTCCTTCTAATGGCTTCTGCCAAATTTTGAGAAGTGGCGAGGGTACTAGTGGCGTCTTCCTCCTCTGTACTAGTAATGGTTTCCTTAGCCATAGCTATGTTGACGATACTACCGGCCAATTCTTCCTCATAGGGCACTAACTCCAGGGCTTGCATTACCTCGTCGGCGGTGGCGAAGCGTTTGCGCACGTCCAATTCCAGCATCTTGTTGAGGACCCTGGCAAAGCCGCTACTTACGCGGGTATGTTCCTCCCATTTCAACTGGCCGGTGGCGCTATCACACAGGTCTTTGGGGGCTTTTCCCGTCAACAGATATACACAGGTAGCGGCCAATGCGTATAGATCACTGGAGTACACAGGTCGCATAGCGAGCTGTTCGGGGGGTGCGAAGCCCATGGTGCCGACAGAGATTTTGGTGAAGGCACTTTCAGGGTTTTGATTCATCAATTGGGTGTTAACCTGTTCTTTAACGGCCCCAAAGTCGATGAGATAGAGTTTATTGGTTTTCTTTTCTCGGAGAATATTGCCGGGTTTGATGTCTCTATGGATGACCTTTTGGGAGTGGATATATTTAAGTACTGGCAACATTTGACGGAGAAAGGTTTTGGCGCTGGCCTCGGTGTATACGCCCTCTTTTTTGACTTCCGCTTCCAGGTTTTTGCCCAGGATGAACTCTTGGATCAGGTAAAACTGCTGGTTTTCCTCGAAATAGTCCAACAGTTTTGGGATCTGTGGGTGTTCCAGTTTAGCGAGGGTTTTGGCTTCCCGATTGAACAATTCTAGAGCCGTACGGAAAGCTTCCGGGTTGGTGGTGGCGGGTTCTAACTGTTTGATAACACAATAGCTATTTTGTCGCCCCATATCCACGGCTAGATAGGTAGTCCCAAAACCGCCCTTCCCGATCTTTTTTATAGCCACATAGCGCTTATGGAGAATTAAATCCCAGCCACAACTGCGACACTTTCTGGTTTTGGTGTCGTTGATGGGATTTTCACAGTGGGGGTTTAGACAGTAGATGGTGCTCATTCACACTTTACTTTTTTTTCGGCTTTGGACTGATTCATCTCGGCTTGTACTTTTAGTTTATCCTAATTTCTTATCCATCGATTGAATTGTCTTTCCTGATTGGACAGACAGAGGTATTTTAATGGCCAAAGGGGAACTGGTATATAATTTGAGTGGATGAGCCCTAATGTAATTACTTAATAGGTCATTTATTTAGGTTCATGAACAGGAATTGGCGACAGGGTTACCGGCGGAGGTTGAACCACTTTTACAAATGGCTTTTCCCGGGCATTTCCGTCAAGCGTTGGCTATTTACTAGTTTTGTGGGGGTTTTAATGATTGCTTTAGGTTTGGCAATCTGGAGCAAATTGACCCCCGTTTATCGTTTTTTTAATTTCATTCTTGGCATTTTGGACAAAGTTACTAGTGTTTTCCCCAGTCATATTTCTGGCCCTTTGGTGGTGTTTGTGGGGATATTATTGTTAATTTTAGGACAAGCGCGTACGGTGGGTTCTATTACTGAAGTTTTAAAGCCAGACAAGGATGAATACTTAATTGATGTTTTGTGGGAATATCGTCGTTTAAATAGGGGTATTAAGATAGTGGCTATTGGTGGGGGCACTGGTTTATCTACCCTGTTGCGGGGTTTAAAGCATTATAGCTCTAACATTACAGCAATAGTTACGGTGGCTGATGATGGTGGCTCTTCGGGGCGGTTGAGACGGGAGATGGGTATTTTGCCTCCTGGTGACATTCGTAACTGTATGGCGGCCCTGGCAGATGAGGAGAAGCTGCTAACAGAGTTGTTTCAATATCGTTTCACTGCGGGGGAGGGTTTAAGTGGGCACAGTTTTGGCAACTTGTTTCTGACAGCCATGACTGAGATTGTGGGGGATTTAGAGAGTGCCATTGCCCAGAGTTCCAAGGTTTTGGCCATCCAGGGGCGTGTCTTGCCCGCTACTTTAAAAGATGTTACTCTTTGGGCTAAAATGGAGGATGGTAGGATTATCCATGGGGAGTCGAATATTCCTGAAGCCAGGGGGAAAATCGTGGAAATTGGTTGTAATCCCCCCAATCCTCCTGCCACTCCTGCTGTCATCAAGGCCATTGAGGAGGCTGATTATATTATCTTAGGTCCGGGTAGTCTCTACACTAGTATTATTCCCAATTTACTTGTGCCAGAGATTCGAGATGCCATTGCCCGTAGTCAGGCTCCCAGAATATATGTTTGTAATATAATGACCCAGCCTGGTGAGACGGATGGTTATACTGTGAGTGACCACATTAGGGCCATTGAGCGGGTTTGTGGTACTAAGATTTTTGATGCCGTGGTGGTTCAGGGTAGATCTCCCTCCCCTTCCGCCTTAAGGAAGTATGCTGAGGGAGGGGCTCATCCCGTTTATTTAGATCGAGAGGAGGTTTTGAAACTTGGTATAAGAATCATCAAGGCCCATGTCATGAGTGAAGATCCCGTTACTGGTTATATTCGTCACGATCCCCATCTTTTGGCCAAGGTCCTCTTTCGTTGGTATCATCATTCTGCCAGGGCTCATTTTTTCAAGCCTTTACTTTCTCCCATTGCTCGTCTTTTTTCCCGTTTCTTCTCCTCTTAGCTTTTTTCCTACTTTCTTTTTCTCATGTTTCTTCTTTTTCCCCTTGCTCTTTCGCGCGGCCTGTGCTACAATATCACCGGCGGCAGGCGAAGGTACTGCCAAGACACTCGTCCTGAATCCATTATATATAATAATTATTCTCAATTATTCCGTTAAATAATAAGCAGAAACGGGGTGATGGCGGTGCAATTGCGGTATTTAGCTGTTAAAATCCATAAGCCCTGATAGCGGTCGCCGCTGTTGGCTTCCTTCCTATTTTAATTGAATATTTTTACTATTAAAAATACGCGCTGCCCAGACGTTTTGGCGGTCTCAAAACCCGCCGTTTACCTATGGCCAGCCGCCGCGCCCCGGAGCGCCGGTGGCGGTGCTACCATAGCATTGTAGCATAAAAGAAGGGCGGATGGGGGCAATGTAAAGTTTTTTGAAGGGTTAAACACGAATAATGGAGGCCTTACGGGAGAAGTCGTGGAGGATTTGGAGGGTGACAAGATAGTAGTGAGGAGGGAGTTGGGGGAGGAGGTTGGCCCACTCGATGGCGGTGATGCCGGGAGGGACATCAATAGCTTGCCAGTAGTTTTCCAGGTGTAAAAGTTGAACTTGATCAGGGGTGAGACGGTACAAGTCGACATGGTAGAGGGGGATGCGGGCTTCGGGGTATTCGTTGATGAGGGTGAAGGTAGGACTGAGGATAGGTTCGGTGATACCCAGGGCCTGGCCCAACCCCTGGACGAGGGTAGTTTTGCCGGCGCCGAGATCTCCCTGGAGTAGGAGGACGGAATTGGGTGTAAGTTGAGATGCTAAGCGGCGACCAAGTTGTTTGGTGGCTTCTTCGTCGGGGAGAATGATGATTTCCGGTTCCATAGCATTCTAGTATCTAATACCAGCATTTTCCCACCGTTGGAGGACTTCTGCTAAACGGGGGCAATCGGCGATGAGACTTATACGCACATAGCCTTCACCTCCCTCACCAAAGGCATTGCCGGGGGTAACCACCACACCGGTTTTTTGTAGCACATGGAGGGCAAAATCCGTGGAGTTGGTGTGGCGGGGGACTGGCAGCCATAAATACATAGTAGCGCGAGGTGGTTTTAAATTCCAACCGAGTTTTTTGAGGCCTTGGATGAGAAATTCTCCCCTTTTCTTATATTTACTGCGTATTTCAGAGATATAGAGGTCGGGGAGTTGAAGGGCGGTTTGGGCGGCGACTTGGACGACGCTGAAGATGCCGTAGTCGAGGTTAGTTTTGAGGGTGCGCAATCCCTGGATGATGTCGCTGTTGCCCACGACGAAGCCAACGCGCCATCCAGCCATGTTATAGGTTTTGGAGAGGGTATGGAATTCGACACCAATATCTTTAGCCCCGGGAATTTGTAGTAGACTAGTGGGTTGGTAGCCGTCAAAGGCAATTTCGGCATAGGCCAAGTCGTGGACTAACATGACTTGGTAGTGTTTAGCCCAAGAGACGATTTCGGCAAACATTTCCCTTGGTGCGGTAGCGGTGGTGGGGTTATTGGGGTAGTTGAAGTAGAGGATTTTGGCCCGACGGGCCACCTCTTCGGGAATCTGACTAACATCAATCAACCAGTCATTAGTTGGGGTTAACTTAAGGGGATAAATACTAGCGCCGGCAATAGCAGGCCCGCGGTAGTGGACAGGGTAGGAGGGGGAAGGGACAATGACAGTATCACCGGGGTTGACGTAAGCGAGGGCTAGGTGGGACAGTCCCTCTTTAGAGCCTAACAGAGGTAGGATTTCGCTGTCGGGGTTAAGGTGCACCTGATAACGTCGTTGATACCATTGGCTAATGGCTTGACGGAAGTCAGCAGTGCCCTCGAAAGGGGGATAGCCGTGGTAGTGAGGGATGGACAGGGCTTCAATAGCAGCCTGAATTACGGGGGGTGGGGCCATACCATCGGGGTTACCCATACCCAGATCGATCAAATCGATGCCTTGTTCTCTAGCCTTAGCCTTTAACTCATCCAAACGGGCAAAAACGTAGGGAGGTAGGGAGCTCAAACGCTCAGCACGACGAATCCAACTGTTGGTCATACTTGTAGGCGTGATAACAAAAAAATGAGGGGGCTTCCCCTTTGTGGCTTATTATATTATTGCAGACATGGACTGTTTTGAAATTGGGGGATAGAGGGGAGATGGCAATGGGCTTGTGGGAGGGGAGAAGGAGTTGTGGGGGGCCCTGCTTTTGTTTGTTTAATTGTTTAAGGGGTATTTGGGTTGAACCCCTGTGGGAGGATGGCGTTTTCCAGTTTAGCGCCGTAGAAGGTGGCAGCCCGCCAATTAGTCCCTCTTAGGTCGGCATAGGACAAATCGGCCATGTCCAAGCGGGTGCTTATCAGGTGGGCATCGCTAAAACTGGCTCTTCCGGCATAAACACCTGTCATGTCGGCGCAAGTGAAATCACAGTTATTACAATCGGCTCCCTGAAGGCCAGCCCTCCTTAAATTGGCCAACCTAAAACTAGCACGCTCTAATCTAGCCCCGCCAAGGGAGGCTTCCACCAAATCAGCCCCAGCCAAGTCGGCACCTCTTAAATCCGCACGCACCAAACGCGCCTCCCTCAGATTGGCGCCGGCGAGGGAAGCCCCCCTTAAATCTGCACCCTCTAAATTTGCACCTTCCAGATTGGCCTTATCTAGGGAAGCCCCCCTTAAATCTGCACCCTTCAAATACGCCCTCTCCAGATTGGCGCCGGCGAGGGAGGCCCCTATTAGTTTTGCCTCCTCCAGTTGCACCCATCTCAAGTCTTTTCCATCCAAATTGACATCCACTAGAAAGGCACGAAAGCCCAAAGCACAGTATATTTGGTAACGGGTAAAACCTTCTGGCCATAGGGTACGTTTATCATAACGAGCCAGGCTCAATTTAACCCTACTTAAAGAGGCACCGGTCAAATTGGCCCCCTCTAGATTGGCCTCCCTCAAATCTGCATCGGTTAGATTAGTATTTATCAGAAGAGCCTCTCTTAGGTCACACCGGCGCAAATCAAACCCAGCCAGGTAAGTGTTTTTCAGGTCAACTCTCCGTAGAATAGCCTCCCTTAGGTCAACATTGGTCAAATTAGCATCTTTTAAGGAAACCCCCGCTAAATTAGCCTTTCTCAGAGAAGCCCTCGTCAAATTAGCATTTTTTAGACGAGTGCTCCTACTTGATAAATCAGCCTCTTCTAGACAAGCACCAGTCAGGTTGGCGTTAGTGAAATCAACACCCTCCAAATATGCTCCCATCAGATTAGCGTTTTCCAGGTTGGCCCCCTGCAGGTTAGCCCAACCCAGGTTCACCCCCTTGAGGATTACCCCTTTTAGGTTGAGATTCTCCAGTGAGGCTTCGCACAAGCGGGGTTTTTCTTGGGGGGAGGTTTTTTCTGTGAATAGTTTATTCCAAAGGTCAACCCTTTCGGCCTTTAAAACAGAAGCGGGTTTGTTTCGGAAGACGGCTAACAGGAAGGCATCGGGGGGTGAGAAGTCTTTGAGGAGACGGCAGAGGTTATCATCAGGGATGAGGGTAACAAAAGAGGAATTGTTTTCTACTAACTGAAAAATTATAGGGACAGGGGTATTAGGGTTGGCCACGACGGCCTTTTTTACAGCCTCATCAGGGTGGGTCGCCAACTGTGCCAGTCTTTCCGGAGTAGTTTCGGGAAGGGATGCCTCTTCAAGGGGGTTAAGGGCTTCTTCAGTTATGGTAGCACCTTTGGGCAGCACTTATTTCACTTATTTTAGTATCATACCACTACGGGGAGGCACATGTAATATGATGTGGTCTTGTCCTTCTTTTTGTTCGTAGTTGAAGCTGCCATGGCCCCAGATTTTCTCTTTGATTTTAACGGGGAAGTCGTATGTTCTCAGGGGCACATGATGGGAGTGTTCGTCTATGTTAACCACCACCACTAAAGTCTCTTCTTTATAGCTACGACTGAAAACATAAATGTTGTCATCAGCGTAGATGGGATCGTATATACCTCGTCGTAAAGAAATGTACTGGTGTCGAAGTCTAATTAGTTCCTTATGATGCTCCAAAAGATGGGTATTCCAATCCTGTGGTGCGGGGAAAGTACGACGGCAATCTGGGTCTAGACCCCCTTGTAATCCTACCTCATCGCCGTAGTAGATACAGGGAGCGCCGGGGAAGGTAAACATGAGGAGGGTGGCCAATTCTACAGTCTTAATGTCACCACCGGCAATGGTGAGGATTCTGGCGGTGTCGTGACTGCCCAACAAATTAAGTTGAGTGAGAGTGATTTCCCAAGGGTAACGGTTGACGAGACTGTGCATGCGTTGGGCATATTGAAGAGGACTAAGGGGGGGATAGGGGTAATAGGGGGGTATTTCCACATATTCTCGCACAATGCGATGGCCGCCGGCAAAGGCAAGGGTAGCTTCAGTAAACTGATAGTTCATCACACCGTCAAACTGGGTACCATCTAGCCATTTTTCAGCGGGTTTCCAGATTTCGCCGACAAGATAGGCTTCAGGGTTAATATTTTTGACTCTGGTGCGGAATTCTTGCCAAAAACCCTCCACTTTGATTTGATCTGGCACATCCAAACGCCACCCGTCAATGCCCTGGCGTATCCAATATTCAGCTACCTGCATGATGTATTCTCGCACCTGGGGATTCTGGTGGTTTAATTGGGGCAGGGCGCGATTTCCCATCCAACTGGCATAATTAGCGGGGAGAGTGCCATCATAGGCGTTAATGGGCCAACTTTCAATTTTAAACCAGTCTAACCAGGCAGAAAAAGGGCCATTTTCCAAGATGTCATTGAAGAAGAAGAAACCCCTGCCCACGTGGTTAAAGACGCCATCCAGTATTACTCTTATTCCACGCTCATGTGCTCGCTTAAGGAATTCTGCAAAGGCCACATTACCCCCCAGAAGGGGGTCTACTTGGTAGTAGTCATGGGTGTGGTAGCGGTGATTACAGGTTGACTGAAAGATGGGGGTGAAATAGATAGCGTTGATGCCCAAGTCTTGTAGATAGTCGAGTTTTTCGATAATCCCCCAAAAATTACCCCCTTTGTAACCCTGAGAGGTAGGTTTTTCGTCCCAGGGTTCTAAATTGGTAGAATGCCAGTAGTTAGGATGGTGGTGGGGGGGTTGTGATTTAGCGAAACGATCTGGGAAAATTTGATAGAAAACTGCATCTTTAACCCACTCTGGTGTTTGGACAGTCATTGTCATTGGCCTAGTCTCCCTTTTTGCCCATTTATTTTCCAAGTTACATTTGCCGGCCAGCAATGACTTAAAATCGATAGGTTTCTTCACACATGGGGTTGTTTATGGCAATTTTTGGTTTTAAGAAAAGGAAAGTCAAAACCATTATCTTGGGGGTAGTGGTGATGTTGAGTATCCTAATGGGGGGTGTTACAGCGGAAAATTTAAAAGGTATGAATAGCCAGTGGCAGGGAGGTAGTCAACACAAGTCAGTAGATAAAACCAGTGAGAATTTCAAGACGGGGGAGAGTTTATATTTACAAACCTGTGGTAGCTGTCATATTGCCATACCCCCAGCAGTCTTACCCACGGAGACGTGGAAAACCATTTTAGAGAATCCCAACAACCATTATGGTACAAAAGTAGTGGGCATGAATCGTCTCACCCAGCTGTTGATGTGGCAGTATTTACTGCACTACTCTCGCGGTTTATTGAAAGACGAGCCCGAGCCCAAATTTATTGCCCAATCCCGATACTTTTTTGCCTTACATCCCCAGGTAGAATTTACCAAGCCCATTACCCACAGTGGTTGTATAGAGTGTCATCCTAGGGCGAAGGAGTACTATTATAGGGTGGAAGACTAGCATCCCCAGAAAGAAAATTAAACAGATGTAGTACTAAATTGGCGGTGTGTTTATGAAGCTCTTATTTGCCATACCACACTTCTATAATCCCGAGGGCGGTGGGAGACATGGATCTCTAAGAAAGAACCCTCGTCCACGTATTACAGCGCTGACTCAGTGCATTTATAACTTGAGATATTTGTATGACAGTTTTCCCTGTTGGATAAACCATGCCAGGGGGGTGGCAAGTCCTGCCGAGGGACAGGGGTATAAGGTTGATATAATCATATGTACCACAGGTAACTTTCATCTCCTTTCCCAAATTCCTCTTCCTTCTAGTTTTTTTGAGCACTGTCCCACGCAGGCGGAACCAAAATTGCTAGGATTTGAATGTCATCGTGTGTTGAAGGAAAACTTGGGAAGGTACGATTACTATTGTTATCTAGAAGACGATTTAATTTTGCATGACCCATGGTTTTTCATAAAACTAAACTGGTTTACATCCCAGGCTGGCAATGGCAGTGTGTTACAACCTAATCGTTATGAACATGCCATAAAGGGAGATAGGGTTTGGAAGTGCTATGTGGATGGGGAGCTTCGTCCTGATATTACGGCCCGCTTTCAAGACATTCAACAGGAATATGAATTAGCAGGGACGATAATGGGGGAAAAAATCTCATTGCGACGGACATTAAACCCCCATTCTGGTTGTTTTTTCCTTAATGCTGAACAGATGGAGCACTGGAGTAGTATGCCTTATTTTTTGGATAGAGATTGTAGTTTTATAGGGCCCTTGGAAAGTGCCGCCACTCTGGGTATCATGAAGACATTTAGGGTTTATAAGCCAGCACCACCGTATACCAGTTTTCTGGAAATTCAACACTTTGGTAATGGTTATCTAAGTCTAATACCCCATTAGGCAAAACACAGCTAAAAAGGAGAAAAAGGGGATTAAGAGGTGAGGGGGGCATTAGGAATTAGTAATTTGTGCTTTGAGTTGGGAGATATCTGTGGCGGGGGGAAGACATTGCATCCCCTTGCAGACAAAACCAACACTATCAGGAGGTAATTGGGAGTCAATGATGAGGGTAGTGGCGGGGTAGTACTGACGGATTAATTCGTTGTACACTTCTGGGGTAGTTCTAACAATGGTGGGTTTTAGATACCAGTGTAGGGCACTAAAAAGAGTGGGACAACTGGTACTATATTGTTTCATCACACCACTGAATTTGTTTAGAATTTTTTCTGCTCTTTCGAGGTAATTTGGCATTTCGGTAAGGGTATATAAACGGAGTAAATTGATGGCGGCTATACCGTTGGGAGAGGGGATAGCACTATCGGCATAACTCTTTTCTACCACCATTAAATCCTTACAGTCATCGTAGGCATTGTTGTTATAAATGTCCTCCCCTGGAGCCGTAAAATAGTGGTCGAATTCTATTTGAATTTCTATGGCTCTTTCTAGGTAATAATCGGCTTTTTGTGGGCAATTTTGAGCTAAATCTAGTAGGGCCTTAATCAGGAAGCTGTAGTCTTCACTTTGGGCTAGTAAAGTGGCCTCTCCCCCGTAGTTAAGACGGTGTAAACGTCCTGAGGGCCACTGGTTATTGAGAATAAAGGTGATTGCCTTTTCGGCCACCTGTAGATATTCTTCATCCTGGAAAACCCCGTAGGCTCTTGCCAAGCCGGAAACCATGAGACTATTCCAACTAACAATCATTTTAGGATCAGTTACGGGGGGTACACGGCCCAACCAAGAGCGATTTTTGACTTCCTCATTGCTGTGGGGGCAAAAGACTCTACTTAAGTCCTTTCTGGAGGTGCCGTAGCGGGCAAAAAACAACTTATCTAGGGCCTGTTCTACCAGTTCATCTATTTCCTCATCCTCTCTTTTCTGTAAGACATTTTTTCCCTCAAAGTTGCCGTTTTTTGTAATAATAAATGCGCGGGAGAGTGCGGCTAATTCTTCATCAGACAAAATCTGTTTTAACTCATCATAACTCCAAACATAAAAACTCCCCTCTTCTGGTTCATCATCGTCAGGATGAGTGAAACTGTCGGCGTCTTGAGAGGCATAAAAATAACCCTCTGAAGCAGTCATTTCCCGTTTAAGCCAATGGAGGATGCCCTGACAGGCCCTTTCAATTTGGGGGTTTTGGATGCCCATTGCCCATAGGTTAGCCAGAAATTCCAGGATTAGACCGTTATCATAGAGCATTTTTTCAAAGTGGGGGACAGTCCAGGTAGAATCGACGGTGTAACGGTGAAAACCCCCCCCAACATGGTCATAAATGCCCCCATTGACTAAATCAAGGCCTCTTCTAACAACTGCAGCCAGGTATTCATGGTCTCGAACAGCGGCCTCTAAAATGAGATTAACATGGGGTATCATAGGGAAGCGCGGGGTTCCATAGTCGTCCCGGTGGATTACCTTATAGTTTTTCGCGATTCCCTCTTGTAACAAATTTTGGTTTAGAGATATTGCTTCTCCTGGGGACGGGATGTAAACATTTGTTAAAAGGCCATTGACAATGTGGCTTTTGAAGGCATTGAGTTTATCCTTTTGATTGTGGTAATAGTCATGGACAGCCTGGAGGATTTGCAAAAAGCCGGGAAGGCCATAGCGGGGTTCGATGGGGAAATAGGTGCCACCATAGAAGGGAACTAAATCATCCGGGGTGAGGAAGATATTGAGAGGCCATCCTCCCTGTCCTGTCATCATCTGTAGTGCGGTCATGTATATGCTATCTAGGTCGGGGCGTTCTTCCCGGTCCACTTTAATACAGATAAAATGTTCATTGAGGTAGGAGGCGATGGTGGCATCAGAGAAGGCCTCTTTTTCCATAACGGTACACCAGTGACAGCTGGAGTAGCCGATGGATAGGAAGATAGGTTTATCTTCTTGTTTAGCGCGGGTTAAAGCCTCTTCACCCCAGGGGTACCAGTTGACGGGGTTGTAGGCGTGTTTTCGCAGATAGAGACTGTTGCAGTGGAGAAGTCGATTAGGCATAGAGGGAGGTGTTTGTTGAGATTTTCTCCGTTCATTGTACACCGTGAAAAGGAAAGTGGCTTTAGTTTCCTGCTAAACAGGCTTTGACAAAACCGAGGAAGAGGGGATGTGGTTGATTGGGGCGGGATTTGAATTCCGGGTGGAATTGGGTGGCAATGAAGAAAGGATGAGAGGGCAATTCTATAATTTCCACCAGTCTACCATCGAGGGAGGTGCCACTGATTTGGTAACCGCTTTCCAGAAAGAGATTACGATAGGCATTGTTGAACTCGTAGCGGTGGCGGTGACGTTCATAAATCACCTCTTTTTGGTAGAGGGTATGGGCGAGGGTGTTGGGCTTGAGGATACAGGGATACACCCCTAGACGCATGGTTCCACCCAAGTCTACCACATCTCGTTGTTCTGGTAACAGGTCGATGACGGGGTGGGGGGTAGAGGGTTCAAATTCTGCACTGTTGGCCTTTTCCAGTCTAGCCACATTTCTGGCCCATTCAATAACACTACATTGCATGCCCAAACACAAACCTAAAAAGGGGATCTTGTTTTCTCTAGCATACTGAATGGCTCTAATTTTCCCGTCTACGCCTCTTTGTCCAAAGCCCCCGGGCACTATAATGCCATTGACATTAGTAAGATGTTTTTCTGGGGATTCCGACTCGATTTTTTCCGCATCCACCCATACCAATTCCACGTTTGTTTCTACTTCTATCCCCGCGTGGGTGAGGGCTTCTACTACTGATAGGTAGGCATCACTGAGTTGGATATATTTGCCGACGATGGCCACACGGATGTGGTGTTGGGGAGATTTCATCTTAGCCACCAATTCCTCCCATTTTTGCAAATCGGGGGTGCGGTTTTCCAAGTTAAGACGGCCTAAAACCTGTTGAGCGAAACCCTCCTTTTCCAGAAGCAATGGCACTTCATAGATGCTACTGGCATCTGGGGAAGTAATAACAGCATCACTGTCTACGTCGCAGAATTCAGCAATTTTGTCTTTAATGTGTTGGGGGATGCTGCGGTGACAACGACAGACGAGAATATCAGGTTGGATGCCCAAAGAGCGTAATTCCTTGACAGAATGTTGGGTTGGCTTAGTTTTCAACTCTCCGGCGGCGGGAATCCAGGGTATGAGGGTAACATGGGTGTACACCACATTTTCCCGACCCACGTCTTTACGGAATTGACGGATTGCCTCTAAAAAGGGTAAAGACTCAATGTCTCCCACTGTACCCCCTATTTCTGTGATCACCACATCCGGATTGGTATTTTGTGCCACTCTATGAATTCTTTCTTTTATTTCATTTGTAATATGAGGTATTACCTGCACAGTGGCGCCCTGGTAAACGCCTTTTCTCTCCTTGTTGATGACGGCCTGATAGATAGAGCCAGTGGTTACACTGTTTAATTTAGAGATGGAGGTATCAGTGAAACGCTCGTAGTGTCCTAAATCCAAATCGGTTTCGCCGCCGTCTTCAGTGACAAACACCTCGCCATGTTGGTAGGGGCTCATGGTGCCCGGGTCTACGTTAATATAGGGATCCAGTTTTATGA
>DVEF01000059.1 GCA_015295805.1 Geminocystis sp. M7585_C2015_104
ACCAATACAGTGTGTTCAAATTGAGCGGAGGGGAGATTATCCACTGTAACCACTGTCCAACCGTCTTTCAGGGTGCGAGTCTCCTTCCTCCCCATATTCACAATAGGCTCAATAGCTATAGTCATGCCGGCTTCTAGCCTCACATTGGGTAAGTCCCTAGTGCGAACATTGAATACAGAGGGCTCCTCATGTAGATTACGGCCCACCCCATGCCCCACAAAATCCTCCACCACCGAAAAACCGTTACTTTCTACGTAGTCCTGAATGGCGCCGGCAATGTCCATCAGATAGTTGCCCTCTTTTACCTGCTCAATCCCTTTATACAGGGCCGTCTCCGCCACCTGCATTAGCCTAAGGGTTTCTCTTTTGAGCTTGCCAATGGGGAAGGTGACACAGGAATCACCGTGGAAGCCGTTGTAACAGGCCCCCACGTCTATCTTCACCAGATCCCCCATTTTCAGCACCTTCTTGGGGCTAGGAATCCCATGTACTACCTCTTCATTCACACAGGCACAGATGGTGGCAGGGAAACCATGATACCCTTTAAAACTAGGGATGGCCCCCATCTCCCTGATTCTCTGTTCTGCTATGGCATCCAATTCGGCGGTGGTCATCCCCGGTTTGGCTATGGTCATAAGTTCCTTCAAGACAGTGGCCACTATCCGCCCTGCTGTCCTCATCTGGGCTATTTCCTCGGGATTTTTCAGCTCAATCCCCCTTCCCCTCTTCATGGGCGGCAGGCCTTTTGTTCTTTCTGGCCTCTGTTTTTTAACCTTTTCCCCTCTTTTGCTCCAAAATAATAGTCCTTTGAAGTCTCTCATGATGGTTTTTCTTTCTCATTTTACAAAACTAGCTGGAACTTTCCTCCCCGCCACCACTGCCACTCTGACGGGCATAACGGATTAAATCCTCAGGACTGAGATTGGCCACAAACCTTCTGAACTCTTCTTGTTCCTGTTCGTCTGCTTCCCGGTCCACTGGTATTGAAGCATCTAATATTACTTCCTCCATGACCCAAATAGGACAACCAACCCGCAGGGCGAGGGCAATGGCATCGCTAGGACGGCAGTCAATGTGTTGTTCTAATTCCCCATTTTTAATACACAGAAGGGCGTAAAAGGTATTGTCCTCCAGAGCATTGATAATGACCTTTTCTAGTTTCAAATTCCAAGCTTGGAGTATGTTGACAATTAAATCATGAGTGAGGGGACGGGGAAAGGTTTGTTGTTCCAGGGCACAAATAATTGACCTAGCCTGATCCTGCCCTATATAAATGGGCAAAGCACGGCGTTCCGCAGGGTCCTTCAACAATACTATGGGACTGCGAGTGAGTGCATCCAGCGCAATCGCCGCCACTTTCATTTCAATCATGGGCTCTTCCCTCTCAATTAGCTGGTCAATACCTTCATTATATAGCAACCCAATGGGGCATATAATGGCAAGCCCCCACTGGTGGACGGAGCCTTATAATGATGGGTTTGTACTGGTCATAAGGAATTAATCATGACAGTCAATATTTTCCTCAAGAATGCAAGACTGATAGGCCATTCTGGGCTACACACTCTCGTGGTAGAAGATGGGTGCATAACTGCCATTACTGACACCCATCCCCCAGATGCTTTGGATATGGAAGGGGATTATCTTTCCCTAGGGGGGGTAGATTTACAAATCAATGGAGCCCTGGGGTTGGCGTTTACCGAACTCAGGGAGGAAAACCTAGAGAAACTCCATGAAATTTGCCGTTATCTCTGGCAAACGGGAGTAGATCAGTTTCTACCTACCATTATAACCACCTCTGTGGACAAAATTCACCAATCTCTGGAGGCAATTAGGAAATTCAAACGACAACCCCCCCAACAGAAAGAAGCAGAAATCCTTGGGGTCCACCTGGAAGGCCCTTTTTTGAACTACGAGAAAAGGGGCGCCCACCCGGCAGAGTATCTGTTGCCCCTTACCCTGGAAAATGTCAAAACTGTCTTGGCGGAATATGCGGAGCTAGTAAAAATTATTACTCTGGCTCCAGAATTGGAGTCTACAGGCACCATTATCCCCTATTTGCGCTCTTTGGGTATAACAGTCAGCCTAGGGCATTCCCAGGCCACCGCACAAGAGGCTCACAGAGCCTTCCAACAGGGGGCTACCATGGTGACCCACGCCTTCAACGCTATGCCCAGTCTTCATCACCGGGAAGGGGGACTTTTGGCGGAGGCCATTGTCAATCCCGAGGTGTACTGTGGCTTAATTGCCGATGGAATACACGTGTCGCAAATTATGATTACAATACTCCTGAGAGCCAGCAATTTTGACAAGGGGGTGTTTCTAGTTAGCGATGCCCTTTCCCCCCTAGGACTGGGTGACGGTGTCTATCCTTGGGAAGGTAGGACCATTGAAGTAAAAAGTTTCACAGCCCGTCTTCCAGATGGAACTCTTGCCGGCACCACCCTACCTCTGTTAAAGGGGGCAGAAAACCTTTTTGCCTGGGGGATATGTGATTTACAACAGGCCATATCCCTTGCGACAGTATCCCCCAGAAAGGCCATAGGTTTGCCCGTTTCCCTGTTGGGGGCGCCGGCCGTTAATCTACTGCGGTGGCGTGGAGACGAGACTAGCAAGACCCTCAGCTGGCAACGCGTCTTTGGGGCAAGTGGCAGCGGTGGGGCTTGTCCCGACCCTTAGGGCGACAGACGTACCATCTGCCATTGTTGATTTTCGTCCAGGTAGTACTCAAGACGGTCATGAAGACGGTCTTCCCTACCCTGCCAGAATTCTATCCTGTGGGGGACTACTCTATAGCCTCCCCAGTAAGGAGGACGAGGTACTTCTTTCCCCTCGTATTGTCGTGTCACCTCGGCTAGGCGATTTTCCAAGAATTGCCGGTTAGGCACCACCTCACTCTGGCGAGAAGCCCATGCCCCCAATTGTGAGCCCCGAGGGCGGGTTTGGAAGTACTCATCCGACTCTTGGGGGGTTAATTTTTCAATTCTACCCTCAATGCACACCTGTCTTTCCAAGGGCGCCCACCAGAACACCAGTGAAACCCAGGGGTTTTTTTCCATCTCTAGCCCCTTACGACTTTCATAGTTGGTAAAAAAGGTAAAACCCCTCTCGTCTAGCTCTTTCAATAATACCGTCCTCGCCCTGGGTTTCCCTTCTGGTGTGACAGTAGCCAGTGTCATGGCATTCGGTTCGAGGATTCCTTCTGCTTCTACCGCTTCCTGAAACCAGATTCTGAACTGTTGTAGGGGATCTTTGCTGACTTTGTCTTCTGTTAGTTCCCCCCTGGTATACTCTCTTCTAAGCTGAGAAATGGGAATATTCATACCCTATACCCTCCTTCCAACATACCGCTCCCACATAAATTTTATTGCCTTTTACCGATGGTAATCATTAATTAATTTGAACACCGCACCCGGCTGACCCCTCGGCTACAATGGGAAAACAAAGTGGTTAGCAAAGAGGGGAAAAGTGACAAGAATAGTTATCCTCGGTGGGGGCTTCGGCGGTTTATACACTGCCTTACGGCTTAATCAGTTTACCTGGAGTAATCGCCCCCCGGAAATTGTCTTGGTGGAAAAACACGATCGTTTTTTGTTCTCACCCCTTTTGTACGAGTTGATTACAAATGAAGTACAGAGTTGGGAAATAGCCCCCGCCTATGCTGACATCCTGGCCAATACCAGTATTAGATTCCTCCAAGACGAGGTAACGGATATAGAGGCGGGTGAAGGGAAAAACCAAGTAACTCTAAAAAATAATGGGACTTTTAATTATGATTACCTAACAGTGGCCCTCGGCGGCAAAACTCCCACTAGTCAAGTCAAGGGGGTGGATAAATATGCCATCCCCTTCCGCACCCTAGAAGACGCCTACAGACTTAAAGAAAAACTTAGAAGCCTGGAAAATTCCGACAAGGAATATATCCGGGTGGTAATAGCAGGTGGGGGCTGTAGTGGTGTGGAACTGGCCCTGAAAATAGCAGCAAGACTAGGCAAAAGGGGGAAAATCAGAATAGTAGAGCGAAACGACTCCCTTCTGCGCTCTCTGTCCCCATTTAACCGCAAAACCGCCTCCGCAGCCCTGGAAAAGGCCAAATGCTGGGTTGACCTGGAAACTGAGGTGGTGGAGGTGAAAGAAGGGGAAGTTAGTCTTTGCTACAAAAATCAAATTGATACCATCCCTGCAGACATAGTAGTATGGACGGTGGGGACTAAACCAGCTATACCCCCCGGTTTGGCCAATAAATTAACCCTTCCCACCACCCTTGATGGCAAAATAGAAATAAACTCCTACCTACAGGTTTTTGGTATGCCCCATATATGGGCAATAGGGGATTTGGCGGCTTGTCAGGATGAAAAGGGCAATAGACTGCCGGCTACCGCCCAGGTGGCTATTCAACAGGCGGACTACTGTGCTTGGAATATTTGGGCTACCATCGAAAATAAACCGCTTCTCCCCTTCAAATATCAACCCCTAGGAGAAATGTTGGCCCTGGGGGCGGAAAGTGCCACTATGCAGGCTTTGGGGGTTTCTCTCAGTGGAAATCTGGCCTATCTAGCAAGGAGGTTGATATACCTATACCGTCTTCCCACTATTGAACACCAGATTGCAGTGGCTTTCAGCTGGATGACAACCCCTCTGACTAATCTTCTTAAATCTCTCGAGGCGGTTTAATTTTTTCAGGTATAGCCATTAGGATTCTCTCTACAATCTGAGGGGGAGTCTCCTCTGCCAACACTTCAATGGTAATATCTGCCTGTTGGTAGAGTGATACCCTCTGTTGATACAACTGTGTCAGTCTATCTTTTAAGTCTTTCTCCTGTTGCAACAATGGGCGGGTAGTATCTCCCCTAAGTCTGGTTACCAACAGGGGAATGGGCACATCTAGCCAGATTACCATCCCGTCTCGCAAATGACTCCAGTTATCCCGACGCAGAATGATTCCCCCACCAGTGGCTACCACCGTGCGCACATAAGCAGAAACCTCCTGTAGTACCCTGTTTTCCAACTCCCGAAACCCACTCTCCCCTTCCTCCCTAAATATTTGATTGATGGTTTTCCCAGTAATTGTTTCAATCAGACTATCCGTGTCCAAAAAACGGTATCCTAACCTCTGGGCCAAAAGTTTTCCTACTGTGGTTTTCCCCGCACCCATCATGCCAATTAAATATATATTTATGCCCCTAAGAAGCTCTTTCATCTACCAGTCCAATCGCCTTAAAATCTGAATCCCAGAACACACTTTGACACCAGGTCTTTCCCCCGGCAGTGTTATTATAAGTTAAAACTTGCAGGAGGCCAAGCCATGAAGCTCCATTTTTTTGAAGTAGAAGACTGGGAGAAATTGTACTTTGAAAAAAAAATTAGAGAATTAAACATTGACGCTTCCTTAGGCTTCTCCTTACAACCCTTAGATGAAACCAATGTACACCTCTATAAAGATGCAGAGGCTGCTATAGTTTTTATATATTCGAAACTAAATAAGGAGGTCCTTGATAATCTTCCCAACCTCAAACTTATCATAACCCGTTCCACCGGCTATGACCACATAGATGTTTCCTTAGCCAAGGAAAAGGGGATTACCGTTTGTAACGTTCCGGGATATGGAGATAATACAGTAGCAGAATACACTTTCGCCCTCATCCTAGCCCTGGCAAGAAAAATTAGACCAATGATAGAAAGGACTTCCAGGGGAATTTTCTCTAGGGATGGCCTGACTGGCATAGACTTGATGAACAAAATCATTGGGGTAATCGGCTCTGGTAGAATCGGTAGACACGTCATCAGAATCGCCCATGGTTTTGGGATGAATATTTTGGTATATGACCAAGTGAAAAATGAAGAGGTAGTTTCCAGGTATAACGCCCAATACGTCCAACTGGAAGACTTATTGAGAAACTCAGACATTGTAACCCTACATGTGCCCTACAACCAGTCAACCCACCACTTGATAAACACCTCTAATATCCGGCTGATGAAATCCGACGCAATGCTAATCAACACCTCCAGAGGGCCAGTAGTCCAAATAGAGGCCATAGTTCAATCCCTCAGAGAGGGTAGACTTACCGGAGGCATAGGCTTAGATACCTTTGAAGCGGAGGACATTTGGATAGAAGAAGAATACCTCAAAAGGGATGACATCCCCGCTGTTAAGCTGAAAAAAGCAATGGAGGCCTTCTACATATTACAGTCAGAAAATGTTTTAGTCTCCCCCCACAACGCTTACAACACCAAAGATGCCCTTTATAGGATTCTAGACATTACCCTCCACAACCTTAAGGGCTTCTTAGAGGGCAATCCCCAAAACACTCTCTAATGTCCCCCTTTTTCTGGTTCTATTACTGTTTAACTTTAAACTACAAAAATAATCATGAAGTTACTCACTGCCGACGACTTCCCCCAGGCTGCCTTTATCGCCCACAATGCCTCCATTATGGGGGATGTAGTCATCAAAGAGGGGGCGAGTATCTGGTATGGGGCCGTACTGCGGGGCGACTTCGAGAGGATTGAAATCGGCGCCTACACCAATGTACAAGATGGTGCCATTCTTCACGGTGACCCTGGTCAGGTTACCATTGTAGAAGATTATGTTACCGTTGGCCATCGCGCTGTCATCCACTCCGCCCACATCCAAAAGGGTTGTTTAATTGGCATCGGCGCCATCATTCTCAATGGTGTTACCGTCGGCGAGGGAGCGATCATTGCCGCTGGTTGTGTTGTCACCAAGGATGTCCCTCCCCATTCTCTCATGATGGGCATCCCCGCTCGTAAAACCAGAGACTTAACCCCCCTTGAAACCGATGACCTCATCCAGCATGCCCTCAAGTATTACCACCTTGCACTTCTCCATGCCGGCAAGGCCCCTCCCCCCTCCTCTGTTTAATCACAATTCTTCTCATTCATTCCTCCTTGCCCTCCTCATCCCCCCTTATCAGTCGCACCCCGCCCCTTTTTGTCAAAAAGGGTTTTGACATACAATTTTCTCCCTAACTAGTCAGTTTTACAACACATCCCTATATACCCCTTCACCCCCATAAACCCTTCTCCTATTATCCCCCTAATTATAGTTTTGTTCCCGATGATATCTTTTATTTTCTCCTCTATAGATTCCCTCTGCTCTACATTCCCAGAGCCTTTGCCATTGTCAATAGTAGCTTGAGATTAGACGTGAAAAGCAAACGGAATAGCCTTATCTCTACATATACCACAGAGGGTTAGACAATAAAATCCTTTAGTTTTTCCATCACATCTCATATATATCGTCTAGGTTAATGCTTCTTTTACGTTATAATTCTCCCAATATTTCTTATCACTAAATTCTATGAATACTCAAGTAATTATCCTTTGATTTGACAGGATAGAGTGTTTTTCATTCGAGTTTTAAAGCAAATGAGTTACATTCTAGCATTCTAAATGTTCTAACCTAGATGCTGTGCGAAATCCTGTCCGAACTTCAATCCCCGAGGTGTTGACAGAGAGATTTTTTTTGTTACGATGGGGGGTTGGCAGCAGGTGAAGAGACTGCCAAGGGGGCTGGGGAAAAGACAGTTGAGAAAAAAAAGCAATAAAAAGCAATAGAAGGGGTGGGAGGGAGGGGAAAAAGGGGGGATCTAATTGGAGGAAGAGGGGAGGACACCAAGAGTGACGGGAACTTGAAGGGTTTGGCCGTCGCGGAGGAGGTGAAGAGTAAGAGTATCACCGGCCTTACGAGACTCTACGATTTTCTGCACCTGGGAGGAGGTTGTAACGTCCTGTTGGTCAATGCGGAAGAGAATGTCTCCGGGTTGTAAACCAGCCAGGGCAGCGGGAGAGTTAGGCACGACTCTAACAATCAAAACCCCTTCTTGGGAGTCTAGGTTCACCTTCTTGTTTTGTTTGAGTTGTTCTTTTACCTGGGGGGTAAGAGTCACCATCTGAATGCCTATATAGGGGTGCTCCACCTTACCCTGGGCAATGAGAATGTCGGCTATTTGTTTAGCCCGATTGATGGGGATAGCAAAGCCCAAACCCTGAGCATTTTGAATGATGGCAGTGTTGATACCAATAACCTCGCCCCGGGCGTTTAAAAGAGGACCTCCGGAATTGCCAGGATTAATAGCCGCATCGGTTTGAATGAAGTCCAATCTCTTGTCCCCCACCCCTATTTCCGCACTAGAACGACCCGTGGCACTCACAATACCTGTAGTCACCGTGTTATCTAAACCTAGGGGGTTGCCTATGGCAATAACCCACTCCCCGATTATAACCTTGTCGGAATCCCCTAAAGGCACCACGGGCAAGTCTTGGGCATCAATCTTGACTACGGCTATATCTGTAACCGGATCGGCCCCCAAAACCCTCCCCTCAAAAAATCGACCGTCTTTCAGGGTAACTGTCACCCTGTCAGCTCCCTCTACCACGTGGGCATTGGTGAGGACTATACCATCTTGGCTGATTATGAAACCAGAACCAGTTCCCTGTTGGATTTGTTGTCGAGGCAAATCGGGTATGTTAAAAAACTGACGGAAGAACGGATCATCAAATATGGGGGGAAGGTTAGTTGCCACTGTACGAGAGGCGTTGATGCGCACCACCCCCGCCCCAACTCGTTGGACCACCCTCGCCACAAAGTTCAAATCATTGTTATCCCTCAGGGGGGCAATCACCCCCCCGCCGCCTGTGTCTTGGCCAGTGGATATACTTCCCTGTTGATTCTGGTTAAAGGCAAACAGCCGCGAGGGATTATACCAGTAGCTGGCGCCAAAACCCACACCGGCTCCTACTAGGAAAAGAGAGGCACCAGTCAACAACCGGCCTACTATACCCAACGGGGAAGCCTTACTCATATTCTACCCCATACAATCCCTTGACAAGACAAAAGGACAGCCCCAAGCCTCTGCCGATAACTAACGACATATAGTCCCAGGACAGCGGCCCTCCCTTGACTGGCCCATTATAACACAAAGTACTGGGGATGCCAATATTCCTTACCTTTTGGCAACTTTCCCCTCCCCCTTGGCCTTTTTTTCTGACTTTTTTTCGGGTTTTTCTTGAATTTTACTTGACAAAAACCCCTTTTTCGCGCTCATGGGTGCATGATGGGGGGCGGCAGGCGGAAGTACTGTCAAGAAACTTGTCCTGGGAACAAATTATATGATAAAACTTTGCAGCAAAAGGGAGTGGTAGAAAGAGGAAGAGATAAAGATTCAGATGGAAGTGACAGGGGTGGTGGGGCTGGGTAAGGGCACAGTGTGAGCATTACAATATTAAAGTTCAAAAGTTCAGAAGTGAGTGTTTGATTTTAAAGGAAGAGGCGAATCGTAATCTGAAAGAAATTAATGTGCCTTGGAAGAGGATATAAGAATTAGACATAAAAAAACCGGTGGACAAAGAAACAGTAAAAGAGGTGGAGACTATTGGAAAGGGTATAAAAGAGTTGTGGGAAAATTGTAAATAGATTAAGAGGAAGTGAGTTAAGGTTGACAGGCGAAACGGCGAAAAAATATCCTGCATCCGTTTCTGACAACTATTTTGCAGTAGACAGAAGGAGAACAAAATACAAGTTCCTCCTCTTCTGGAAAATATGAAATGGAAATGGACTTATATAATTTTTTTACCAGGGAGGAAAAATATAGACTATGGAGACATGAATATAGATTTTGGGATAAACAGTTGTGGTGAGGAATCTTATTTACCTTAGAATTGGAGAAACAGAGGAGATTGTAAAGCCAATCAACTGGGGAAAAGTAAAGCCGAAAATTTCAACGCTAGCGCGGAAGCACTATTTCATTACCTTATTGAATTCCTGCCATAGACACCAAAAAGGAAATACATAATCTTGAGGGGAGGAGGGTGTTAAAAACCACAAAGTAGACAATCTAAATGCTTTGTAGTAGTAAATAAGAAGACTATAAAGAGGGTTATTGTTGTTGGAAGTAAAACTCTCAATGCCTTTCCCAATTTCTTCCGCGCCAGTGAGGGTTATCAAAGGGCACAAATGTTTGCCTGCTGCTTACTAAAAAAATAAAGTGTCCATAGCAGTTACATTTAAAGTGAATTGTGGACCTGAAATACCCCCTTTGCTCTTAAAATTGCCCTCGAATGCTCCAGGATAAATATTGTTTACGAAAAAGGGCTTCTTTCTTGTGACAATGGCTCCCTTCGACCCTCAATTCCAAAAGCCTAAATTACTTCTACCCAACACTTCACCCCCACAAACCATAAATCTACTATGAGATATAAAATTCCCTCCTAAAACACAATTGAATACTACGTTTATTAAGGTCTTCTCCCAGAAAACCGAACATTCCTCAAATTTAACCCCGTTTAATATATTAATTCCTAAATCTTCAAGATTATCATTTACTCTGCAATTATTGGCCAAAAATATTTGGATTCTACCCTAAAGATGGAACATATTTTGTTTTCAATTTTTCAAGAGAAACAATGGTGGATTGTTGTCTAAAAATGGAAGAAATAACTACGGTAAAAGAGAAAAAGTAAAACAGAAACAGTAATAACAATGGAGACCCATGATAACGCCAAAATGCAAGTTAGCTACCGGGGTAAAAATTTGTAATAATCTTTAAAAAATGGCAGAGGGGCCTCGGGGGAGTGCAACAACCCCCTGTTATACCACCCCAGGGCAATAATAGTAAAGTACAAAACATCTTGCAACGAGGTATTTTAAAATGCCAAAGAGAATAGTGATTAAAGACCTGGATGAACTGGAGAAAATTATCTTCAAACTGAAAAAAGCCAAGATTTCAAAACTCTTATAATCAAACTGGTAGAAAAAT